>NZ_JCACKO010000146.1:36561-137057 GCF_059505445.1 Brasilonema angustatum
CCCCCAAATTACAGAAGTCCAAGTTACAAATCCTCCTGAAAACCCCCAAATTACAGAAGTCCAAGTTACAAATCCTCCTGAAAACCCCCAAATTACAATAGATGTTTCATTACAGAATCAATCCCTAAATCAATCAGAAATCAGCGCAGGGCTTTCTCATCAGGAAATGCAGAGATTAACAGGTACTTCCATTAACACCATTAGAAGCAAAGCAAGCCTTGGCAAGTCCATCACAACTAAGGATGGCTTTACCTACCGCTATAACAAAGACCCCAAGGTGTTGAAATGGGTCAGAGTTTAGGTTCTGTTGCAAAAAGTCTTTGCAATCTGTTAGAAGTAAAACTGGTGATAATCATGTTGAATGGCAAGCTTATAAATGAACTTCAAATTTTTGCAACAGAACCTTTTTTAGAATCAAGGTCATGCTTACTAAACAGCAAAGACAACTAGTTACTTACAAAAAGATTACGATTTATGAAAAAGTCTACAAATTACCAGTTTTAAAAAATAGCAGCTTAAAATATGTTCAAAAAAAAATTAAAGAACGTCGAAGATTAATTAAAGAAGGCGCTCGGCATCATCTACTTTGGGGGATAATTAAGCGGAAAGAACAAATTAGTCAGGATAGAGTTTTTCAAGAAACCCAACTTTTGATAAAAGATTATACTCACCTTATTAATTTTTTAGAAAATTACAAAAACAGTTATCAGTCTTTTTTGCTGACGCTAACTGATGATTTTAAACAATTGTTTATACAAAAATATCTTGAAATAGAAAGTTTAGATGATGAAAGAAAAAAACTAGAAATTAAAAATTATAACAATCAAAAAATACTCGATGAATTAAAATGGGAAAGGCAAGAGAATTTTCAAGCACTTTTGCTATTGAGTAATGCTTGTTTTTTGATGTTAGAAAAAATAAAATTGCTTAGTGAAGGACTGAAAAATCTGACAGAAGATACTAAAAACCAAAAGCAAATTGTCCAACAAGTAGCCAAAGATTTGGAAGTTTATCAAGAAATTTACGAATATCAAAGAAAAGCCCAGAAAGTTCGTAAAGAAATAGTAGAAATAGCCGAGACTGCAATCAATTTTGAAAAATATTTACAAGATTACTTTAATCCCTTTCAATCGTTAATAGATGAAGTAGTAAAAGTAGATGAAGATTTTTACTCAACTGTTGGAGAAATAAAAAAATTGGCGAATAATATTTTAGAGTCTCAGTCTAATTTATTAATTTTAAAAGAAACTGACGCAATTTCTGAAACGTTTTTAGACTTTATGGTATCAAGTTATGAAAAAAAAGAAAGATTAAAAGATGCTTTTCTTAAATGTAAATTATTAGATTGGCAAATTCAGAATTTTGATTCAGCCGATAATTTTTTCTCTTTAAACAAAGACATTAATTCAATCTCTAACTATATCTCCGATCAACTTACTGAACGGAGAAAAGAGATAGGAATAGCAGAAATAAATTTTTTTCCTATGACGCCTTTTCCTACAGTTCAAGACATTGGATTGACAAGACCTACTAATGACGATACTACTTTAACAAAACAAGTTCAAAATAAAATTGATTATACTAAACTACAAAGTCTTCTTGCCCAGCATCAGTGGAAAGAAGCTGATATTGAAACCACTAAATTAATGCTAAAAATTATAGGTAAGAGTTATTGGAATGAAGTTTATAAGGAAGATATTGATAACTTTTCTTGTAAAGACCTCCAGACTATTGATCAACTGTGGGAAGAATACAGTCATGGTTATTTCGGCTTCAGTGTTCAGCAAAGTATTTGGAGCGAAATGGGTAGTCAAGTAGACTATGAAACAGAAAAGAGACTCGGCGATCGCCTTGGTTGGCGAAAACAGGGAAACTGGTTAGATTATGAGCAACTAACTTTTGAATTATCCCCCACAACACCCATAGGACATCTACCAGCGCAATGGTTGCACTATGAGCAAGATACCTTAAATTTATCCCCAAAGTCATCTGTAGAACACCTTTCTATGGGAGCATGGCGAGTCGGATCTTGGTTAGTTTGGCAGATGCATTTATTTTTTTCTCGTGTCAAAATTTGTAACAGAACTGTTCCTATCCGTTAATCGCACATTTCTTAATAATACCGATAAGTAAAACCAAAACTAATTTGAGGATAGACATGAATAATAGTAAGCATTCTGATGTAGAAATAGAAATTTTACTTTTGGGAAAATGGCGTTTTAATACGTCTTCGGAAAAAGTCACTATTGAATTTAAAGATGATATGACTTATGAACAAACCAAGATTCAAACATTGCTTTTCTCGAAACCTAAAGAACTTCTAACAGGTAATAAATTTACTGGGGTATGGTACGTGAGTCAAAAAAAATTGTATTTAAATGTTAGAAGCATGCCAAAATCATATTTGAATTTAAGGATACCACTAGCTTTTAAAATTTCTATAGCAGATATAGTAGCCACTTTAGGTTCTGTGTTTGTGCCAGAAAGTTATGAAGTTATGAGAATTAATAGTTCTAAATTTTTAATAATGGATAAAGAGGAATCAATTATTGGCACAAAAATAAAATAATAATTGTGTGACTTTCACTATAAAGTAACCAAAAATGTCAAGATATGCTCCACAAATGAGACTTAAGTGAAGCACTGTTCAAATTTTGTGCCGCCTTACCCCAATCAGGTGGTAATGGAAGTTGAGTTTGAAAATATGCCCAGTCAGCTATAAGGTAGGCAGTAAAGGCAAAGTAATACCATTTCTCTGTAAACTTGCGCTTAATATTCCCTCACACTAGAAGTGTGGGGCTATACGAACATAGACGCCGGAGGCGGCTTCCCGGAGGGTAGCCCGCCTGCGCGGGCTAAATTAAAATCATCTTCATGGAGAATTGGTATAAGTAGATCGGCGTAAATAATTATCGTTGAAATAAGGCAGGGAGCAGGGAGAGAAAAGGTTTGAGCCTTGTTTACTTTTATTAACACAGTTTGGTTTTATTGTGCCGACTTACTTAATGCGATTAGTTTTGGCTTAATTGAGATGAAAGGGTTAGCGTTAATTATGCTTTGGCTGAAACTATTCTTTTTCAGGAGAGCGAATGCATAACTAAACTTTTTGCCAGTAAAGAAAAAACTCTCTTGTCATTAACGAACAAGAGAGCTAAAGTGTGGTGTGAGGAGCAAACTAAATGTTTGCTTATACAAGTGTAGCAAACCAGAGATGAGGTTTTGGTGATCAAGATCTTAGAATTACCGTAATTTGACGCAGCTGCCGTCCAGACAGTCTATCAATTAATGAAGTTTCAGCGCCAATGTTAAGCCATCTGCAATTGGCACCATGCTTATCGCGATCCGTGAATCATGATGCAGTTTCTGATTAAAGGCGCGTATACTATTGGTTATTTTATCTTGCTCTTGGGGGTCTGCGACTCGTCCAGACTGTAAGACATTATCAATCGCAATCAACCCACCTGGACGTAGAAGTTGTAGAGCTCGCTCGTAGTAGTTATCGTAGTTGTTTTTATCTGCATCAATAAAGGCAAAATCAAACGTGCCTGCTTCTCCAGCAGTTATGAAACGATCCAAACTCTCCAGTGCTGGGGCTATATGTAGTTCAATTTTTTCCGCCACTCCTGCTTTGTGCCAATAACTCCGGGCGATCGCCGTATACTCCTCACTGACATCACAAGCTACAACCTTACCCTCAGCTGGCAATGCCAACGCCACTACCAAAGAGCTATAACCTGTAAAAACACCTATATCTAAAGTTTTCTTTGCTCCCATCAACTGCACCAGCAGTGCCATAAATTGTCCTTGTTCTGGAGCAATCTGCATTCTGCTCATTGGATGCTGTGCTGTTTCTTGCCTCAATTGTGCTAATACTTCTGGCTCTCGCAATGAGACTGAGTGCAAGTACTCATAAAGATTTTCATCGAGTCCTAAAGTTTTATTTGACATATTTTCCTAATTGCTAAGGAGAACTGAAACTGCATAAGTTAAATTTTCGCAACTCTATAAAAGCTAGAAAAGCTTTGTTTAGTAGTTCTCACTACTGTAGTAAAGCAAGATGTATCTAGAAAAGAGTATTTTCCATGACTAGCCCAACTTCAATTGCTGAAATCGACTTCAACCCTATTCCAGGGAAGAAATATTGGAACTGCGATCGCGAGTGGCGAGAAGAGTTCATTTACTTCTTGATGGTAGATCGTTTTCACGATAACAGCTTGCGCACACCAATCAATACATCTGAAAGATCCACAGGTAGCGGTACCCAAGAACAACTCAAGAAATTTTGTGGCGGTACTCTCAAAGGTATTCTCGACAATTTGGATTACATTGCAAACTTAGGCTGTACTGCATTGTGGCTAAGTCCGATATTTGAAAATAACGACGCTCCAGATCCTAACTCTGACAAATACCACGGCTACTCCATTCAAAATTATCTGGATATAGATCCGCGCTTCGGTACAAAACAAGACCTGATCGACCTAGTAGACGCAGCCCATCATAGGGAAATGCGAGTATTTCTTGATGTCGTCGCTAATCATTCCGGAGACAACTGGTTTTACCCAAATAAGGACTCATACAATTATTCCAATGACCAGCAGTTTCCTTTTGGTGGATGGCGGCGAGAAGACAGACCAATTCCCAAAGAACTAAGAAACGAAAATTACTATCATCGCCGAGGTCAGATTAACAATTGGGATGGTTATCCAGAAACTCAACATGGCGATTTCTTCTCCCTCAAAGACTTCAATAACGATGACGATGTAGATGGACTGAAGCTTCAGGATGTTCTCATCAAAGCCCATTGTTACTGGATGCGTGAGGCTGATATTGACGGCTTTCGCTTGGATGCGGTCAAACATATGGGAGAGTTAACAATTTCCCGCTTTTGCTCAGCTATTCGTGAATATGCTTACCGCTTGGGTAAACGCTGGTTTTTCTTGTATGGCGAGTTAGTTGGTGCGGATGACGCTATCCATCGCTATACAGGTCCAAACACACCTACCCAAGTTGATAGCAAAACAATCTATTTTGGATTGAACTCAGTCTTAGATTTTCCTCTCTACTGGACTTTGCCTGGTACAATCAAAGGTTTTGGTGCTCCTGGAGATTTAATCAATCGCTACGATGCTTTCAGGGGTCATGCCTTAAGTCGTGGAGAATTGGGTCGCTACCTCGTTACATTCGTTGATAACCATGACCAAATTGGACAAAATGAAAAGCGCAGATTTGCTGCAGATAGTCCAGATGAACAAGTGATTGCAGGTATCGGCTATTTGCTGTGTGCGATAGGAACACCTTGCATTTATTACGGTACGGAACAAGGATTTTCTGGCAAAGGTAATGGAGATGAGTTTATCCGAGAGGCAATGTTTGACCTTAAGGATTCCCAGAAAAACTATCTCAATCAAAAGGGTAAAGTATACCAAGAAATCAGCAAAATCGCCAATCTCTTCAAAACAATAGAAGCTCTGCGCTTTGGTCGGATGTACTTCCGAGAAATCTCAGGTAATGGACGTGATTTTGGCTTACCTCAAGGTCAACCTTGTACCTTAGCTTTTTCTCGCATTTTGGATAGTGAAGAGATTCTGATTGTCTACAACACCTCCACCAAAGAACGACGCAGTGATTTCGTGATTGTAGACAGTACCATCCAAAAAAATGGTGGCACAATGAAGTTTCTTTACGGTAAGGAGGGAAGCGTTACTGTAGAAAAACACCCAGATCCGGGTAATCCATCCTTATTTGTACACATAGATCTTGAACCGATGCAGTTTGTGATTCTGCAACAAACTAGGTAGAAAATGTATCTTCGATAAGGTACTTACCCTCAGGTGCGTTAGCTTAAGCTAACGCACCTGAAAACTATTTATCAAAAATTTTAGACATCATAATTTTTATAATTATAGCAGTCGCCAAGGCTGTTAAAACAAGTTGATTGTAGGGGGCCACAACAGCACGATTTATATATTGATAATTGTCCTAAACGTCCTGTCCGTTGCTATAAATATAATTGTTAGTATAATTTGCTACTGTTACGATATAGCTTAGCAACTGGGTGCATGACGTTATTCCCAGGATTTGACTAAGTAAAGTGTGCAGGAAAACAGCATATAATACTTATAAAAGTATTTTTTTACAAAAAGCAATGCAGAGATTTCTTAAAGATAAAAATCTTCATTTTTAGTAATTATGTTAAAAATTCATCACTTTCTTGATTAAGCTTTCTTCTATTTTTTTTAGAAAAATAGTAAAATAACATACAATTTCAAAATAAACTTTACTGTATATCCCATAAGGGGGAATCATGAGCCGTCCTATAATTCTTGGTATTGTTGGCGATAGTGCTGCTGGGAAAACAACACTGACTAGGGGGATTGCTCAGGTTCTTGGACCGGAGAATGTTACGGTTATTTGTACAGATGATTATCATAAGTACGACCGTAAGCAACGTGCTGAAATTGGTATCACTGCTCTTCATCCTGACTGCAACTATCTCGATATTATGCAGCAACACCTGTCGCAACTTAGGACAGGACAGCCAATTCTCAAACCTGTATACAGCCACAAAACTGGTAGCTTTGAGCCACCAGTTTATATAAAGCCAAATAAATTTGTGATTGTCGAGGGATTACTGGGTTATTCTACCCGTGGTGCTCGTGACTCCTATGATGTGAAAGTTTATCTTGCTCCCCCTGAATCTGTGCGTGCTCAGTGGAAAGTCAAGCGGGATACGCAAAAACGAGGGTACACAGAAGAACAAGTGCTTGAAGAACTTAGAAAACGTGAACCAGATTCTGACCAATTTATCCGTCCACAACGGCAATGGTCAGATATTGTGGTGAGTTTTTACCCTCCAAATGACGAAGTGGAGCAAATTAATGGACACCTAAATGTACGTTTGGTACTGCGTCCGACAATTCCTCATCCAGATTTTCTCCAGATTATTAACTACGGCAATGGTAATTTAGAGCCAGCAATCCGCTTGGGATTAGATCGGGATATGAGCAAACCAGTTGATGTTCTGGAAGTAGATGGTCATGCCACTTTGGAACAGGTCAATAAGTTAGAACATATTATTTGTGGTGATATGCCTCATCTTAAGAGTATATGCGATCGCGAAGGAAACCCAGAACTGGGCAAAGTCGCTGGTACAACAGGAGAAACAATCCAAAGTTACCCGCTTGCCCTCACCCAACTCTTAATAACGTATCATATGCTCAAAGCAACACAAAGTTTTCAGTAATATTTCGTAGTTTTTGCAAAAAAAAACCATAAAATTAAATATTCTGTCAAATCTTTAGATGTTTTCAGAATTACAGGGAATAACTAGGAATAAGTCTATATATGATGATTTTTCCCTTGTATATAGTCTATGACTTATAGCCTGAGAATTGCCGATATACCTGTGACTGAGCGTCCGCGTGAGCGGCTGTTAACTCATGGTCCAAAAATTTTAGCCACAGCCGAGTTAATAGCAATTCTGCTAGGTACTGGTCAAGGACACGGAAAACTTTCTGCCGTGGGTCTAGGGCAATATATTTTACAGCAACTGAGCAAATACCAGCGAGACCCCTTAGCAGTTTTGCGAGATGTCAGCGCCGCTGAGTTGATGCAAATTCCAGGTGTAGGTCCAGCAAAAGCGACGACTGTCTTGGCGGCGATTGAACTAGGGAAACGAGCCTTTCAATCCCGTCCAGGAGAACGCACGTTAATTGATAGTCCCGCAGCTGCGGCGGCGGCTTTGAGTCAAGATTTAATGTGGCAAAATCAGGAGCGTTTCGCGGTGTTATTGTTAGATGTGAAGAATCGCCTGCTTGGAACGCAAGTGATTACCATTGGTACAGCTACGGAAACCTTAGCCCCTCCTCGGGAAATTTTCCGTGAAGTGATTCGCCAAGGAGCAACACGAGTTATAGTGGCACATAATCATCCGTCCGGAAATGTGGAACCGAGTCAAGAAGATATTGAATTGACACGACAGTTGTTAATGGGAGGGCAATTTTTAGCTATTCCTGTTTTGGATCATCTGATTTTAGGCGATGGTAATCATCAAAGTTTGCGAGAGATCACAACATTATGGGAGGATTATCCGCAGGGAGATTAGATTTTTTGGAAAAATTTGGTTTAGGGTTCTTTAGAACGGCAGATGCACACACCCTCACGCAGATGAGTACAGATCATTTATCTGCGTGTATCTGTCTTTATTTATGGTTTCATAATTAGAGAACAATTATCTGATTGTTGGTAATTATCAATTAAGCTAACGTGATTTATTTTGTAGTCGTTAATTATTATTCTACTAATCTCATTACTAAACTGATTAGTTCTCTCCCGAGTTATGACAGTCATGAGTATAAAGTGGTTATCGTTAATAACTCTCCCGATGACTACTCTATATATAATCTGAAAAATCAACAATATGTACTTGTCTTTAATGCTGAGGGTAATCTCGGCTTTGGTGGTGGTTGCAATTTAGGGCTGAAATGGGTTTATACCCAAGATTCTCAAGGAATTGTCTGGATAATTAATCCAGATGCTTATTTTGTAGAAAATATTATAGATAAAGTTCCGTTATTCTTTGAAAGTCATCCCAATATTTCTCTGCTTGGAACAATTGTTCATACTCCTACAGGTGAAGTTTGGTTTGCAGGTGGTAGCTTTATTCTCTCAACAGGAGCAATTGTCACTCAAGATTTGTTGACTCATACAGATACAGATTACGTGGCTTGCGATTGGATTACAGGTTGTAGCTTGATTGTTAATCTTCGGAATTTTGATGAGTGTCCTCAGTTTGATCCTGCTTACTTTCTCTACTATGAAGATTTTGACTTTTGCCGACGTTATGCCAATCAGGGACATTTGATAGCAGTAACTAAGCAGTTTGGTGTCATACATCAGCCCTCTTCAATTACAAATAAATATGTTTTTAGAAAAATTAAAAATAGTACTTATGGTTATTTGTTATCTTTAGATAGATATACCAATGAATGGATTGTCAAAATTAGGTTGCTTCGCTTGATTTCTTATGCTCTGGTTTTAATGTTTGTCAAACCTCAAGTAGCTTTTGGCAAATTTGCTGGTGTGTTAATGTATTGGAGGCGTTAAGCGTTTGCGTAGCGCCCCCTTAGGGGCTAGCTCTACCGTTTGCGCAGCGCCCCTTTTAGGGGCTAGATAATCGCTTGCTTAAAGCTCTTTCTCTAATGCTAGGCTAAGGTCATAGCGTAAAATTCAAAAACCCACAGACTCGTGTTATGGTTGTACAGATTACACCCCGTCTTTACTCGATAGAGGAGTATTTTGCACTTGAGGAAAACACCAATTACCGCACCGAATACCGTGATGGAGAAATTGTTCCCATGACAGGTGGTTCGATTAACCATAATCAAATCGTTGTTAACTTAATAGTGACTCTTGCCCTTAGCCTGACACTCAAAGAGCAAAATTACCACATTTATGCTAATGACCTAGGCTTGTGGATTCCTCGTTATCGCCAATATGTGTATCCAGATATCTTAATTATCAAAGGTGAACCTATTTTTGAGGAAGGACGTACTGACACTATACTTAATCCCTGCATTATCTTTGAAGTTTTCTCTAAATCTAGTAGTAGCCGGGATCGGGGTGATAAATTCACATACTATCGTTCTATTCCTCATTTTCAAGAATACATTCTTATTAATCAATATCAAGCCCATCTTGAGCAGTTTAGTAAAACCCCAGAAAATAACTGGCTATTTAGTGAGTCTGATGCTGAGGATGGAGTTTTGACTTTAACTTCGGCTAATTGTCAAATTTCACACCGTCAGATTTATGAGCGGGTTAATTTTAGTATAAATGACTAATATATTATTTAACCTATCCATTGTTTTTTCTCAACCTACAGGTATAAGCAACTATGCAAAACATCTTTTTCCTTTTTTAAAAACTCTTAACCCCACCCTCTTAACTGCTCAAAATTACCCGCAATTTAACTGTTATTCTATACCAGATAATCTAACTCCTGCACAAGGAACCAAAGGACATTTTGATCGCCTTGTGTGGACACAATTTAAACTGCCAAAAATCTATAAAAAGCTGAAATCCCAACTTATCTTTTCTCCACTTCCAGAAGCCCCACTTTATAGCAACTGTCGTTTTGTCGTGATGGTTCACGACTTAATACCGTTGCGCTTTCCCAAACTTTTGTCACCGCTAACACAATACTCGCGGTACTACATTCCTCAAGTTCTTGCCCAAGCCAAACATATCATCTGCAACTCTCACGCTACAGCAAAAGATATCATCGACTTCTATCACATCAGCGCCAGCAAAATCACTGCTATTCCCCTGGCACACGACGCCAATCATTTTCGCCCAATTCATTTAGATCATAGCGGACTAGATAGCCAACCAACAACACCCTATTTTCTCTACATTGGGCGACACGATCCCTATAAGAACCTGCACAGACTCATTAGCGCCTTTGCAGTATCATCTCACAATCGAGATTATGAATTGTGGTTAGCAGGACCACAAGATAAACGCTTTACTCCTTTGTTGCAAAGGCAAGTTCAGGAATTGGGAATCACCGATAAAGTGAAATTCCTTAACTATGTTCCTTACAACGAATTGCCCAAAATTATTAGTAGTGCGATCGCCCTCGTCTTCCCCAGTCTTTGGGAGGGTTTTGGTTTCCCAGTTCTCGAAGCAATGGCTTGCGGCACTCCCGTGATCACCTCCAATCTCTCATCTTTACCAGAAGTGGTTGGTGAGGCAGCTCTTCTCATCAATCCTTATAATGTTGATGAAATGACTCAAGCGATGCAAACTATTGCAACTGATTCAGCATTGCGTCAACATCTTTCGACTCAAAGCATAAACAGGGCTAGTCAATTCAGTTGGGAAAAAACAGGACTTGCTACTGTCGAAGTTTTATCAGGCTACGTTTGAGATCCATTGGTCAACTTTTTGTTAATGCGTAAATCCTAAATACATCGATATCGATAAAAACGCCTTAAATTCAGTACTTGCAGGACAAGCGAATCATCAGCCCATTGAAAACCTTTACCAGACATACGTTTTGGCTGATTATGAGCCTATTTTTTACAAAGTCCTATGAAATCACTTCATCAAGAGTTTAATAGCTACTTAATAAAAGATTAATTAATGTATAAGAAGTGACATAAAAAAATAGTTTAGTAACATTAAAATAACTGGTAAAAAAATGAGA
This sequence comes from Brasilonema angustatum, assembly GCF_059505445.1. Taxonomy (NCBI): domain Bacteria; kingdom Bacillati; phylum Cyanobacteriota; class Cyanophyceae; order Nostocales; family Scytonemataceae; genus Brasilonema; species Brasilonema angustatum. The sequence goes on from NZ_JCACKO010000146.1 coordinate 47,771, forward strand.
AGATACTCAAGAGAAAAAATAGCCAGTTAATAAGCCTGTTTTTGAATTTTGGTCAGAAAATAATTTCTAACCCTCATTTTGAGATAATTTTGCTATAAGAGCATAAAAATAACAACTATACAGTGTGTCTTCCCCTAATATTATGATTCTGCTTAAGGTTCAGGATAGGTATGAGAATATTCTCCGAAAATATAAAAAAGGGGGAGAATTACTGACATGAAGCAATTCAAGATTCATAGAAAACGCGGAATTATCCTGACTCCTACAGGATTGAAGAGACTACAAGAAGCGATTATAGCTGTAGAAAAGGTGGAGAATCACGGCGATCGCCTGACTCTAGACGAACTGAGCGATCGCACAAATGTTTCTACCAAAACACTGAGCCGATTGTGGTCTTTGGATACAGGTGTAGACCAAAAAACTCTGAAACTGTGCTTTAGCACTTTTAACCTGGAATTACGCCGCTCAGATTATATAATTCTCAATGAACATGATAATACTGAAACTTCGCAAGCGCTCTCGCTGAGCTTAGATACAAAAAAAGTAAGTTCGTCCCAGTCTTTATCTGTAAACTCATTTGTTGACGAACACGATGACCAACCTGAAAATCTTTGGTCATACCCGGATGGACCGGTACCTCTGGATTCTCCTTTATATATCGAACGTCCCCCAATAGAGGAACTAGTTTATCAGGAAATCACTCAACCGGGCTGCGTGATTCGGATTCGCGCCGCCAGACAAATGGGTAAAAGTTCTCTCGTACTGCGGTTATTAGCCTTTGCACACAAGCGTGGGTATCGCACAGTGAATCTGAATTGCAACCAGATTGATTCCCAGTGTCTGACTGATTTAAATAAGCTGTTACGTTGTCTTTGCTGGCGAGTTGCAATACAATTAGACATTGACCCCCAACTCAATGACAAATGGGATGAGGAAGTTGGTTGTAAGTTGAATAGCAGCTTTTACTTCCAGAATTATTTGCTCAACCAGAGTCAAAGTCCAGTGGTTTTGGTATTTAACGAAGTTGACCGCTTTTTTGAACATCCTCAGATTTGTGACGAGTTTTTTGCCTTGTTGCGTTCGTGGTGCGAGGAAGCACGACAAAATCCCAATTGGCAAAAGTTGAGGTTAGTAGTGGTTTACTCTACACAAGAGTATGTCACCCTGGATATCAACCGCTCTCCATTTAATATTGGACTACCTATTCGTCTTGTGGAATTTACTCACCCGCAGGTAATAGACTTAGCTAAGCAATATGGGCTAGACTGGAGTACTGGAAAAGAATCTGGCTCACTAATATCACTTGTGGGAGGTCATCCGGCACTGATTCAGCTTACTCTGTATTATATTCGTTGTCAGGAAATGACTTTAGAAGAACTGATAGAGGAAGCTCTAGCCAACGGTGGCATTTACCGTTATCATTTATGGCGACACTGGATAAAACTACAAGAAAATCCTGAGTTGGCTAAGACTTATGCTGAACTAGTAACGGCAAAGCAAGCTATTTATGTTAATCCTATTGAAGCTTATAAACTTGAAAGTTTGGGATTAATTCGCTTTGAGGGCGATCGCATTCTCCCGCGTTGCGAACTCTACCGGGCTTACTTTGAAAAACAATTAGCGGCAGCGACAACTCGAATTTAACCAATTAATAGTTATCAATTATCAGTTATCAGGGAGCATCCTAATGGATGATTACTCTTCCTTGGTGAACCACATGGTTTCAAACGTCGTTAAAGATCCTAACATTGAGCCGCCAATCCAAGCAAAATCCTTCCTCTGGGGAGGGGCAACGACAATTGTTTAACAAAATTCAAGAATCAAGGAGATTTTCACGCTTACAAATCTCCTTGATTGTGGGATAATGTTGCCTGCCTTTAGATGTTTAGAATTACCAAAGATTGCTGTCCGACAATACATACTCTCGCTTTTATGGTGGAAACACAAGGACAGATAAGACAGTTAAGTAGACAGTTAAAAAGAATTTAATAACCTACAATTAGACAGTTAAGACAGTTAAGAGAATACAGGAGCAAATTTCAGAAATGGTGAGATAATAGTTGCAGACACCACACGAAAATACTCAGTTTTGGGCTCCTTTTATACAGCTTGTGCTTACGCTTCACTTTGAAAAAGCTAATTTTAATAGCACTTTGAGATGAGATATCAAGTTGGTGGCAGCCTTCACAGTAACGATCCCACATATGTCGTGCGTCAGGCAGACGAAAAACTTTATGCCAGTCTGAAAGCTGGTGATTTTTGTTATGTCTTAAATTCTCGCCAGATGGGCAAGTCATCCTTATTACAGCGCATAAGTTATCGTCTCAGACAAGAAGGGCATCGCTGTGCTTACTTGGATGTCACCCGATTGGGTAGCGAAAATACCACACTGGAACAATGGTACAAAGGTATCATTGTCGGCTTGTTTTACGACTTAAATCTGGCAGAACACGTCAACTTTAAGCAATGGTGGGATATGCAAGCGGGTATTTCCCCAGTGCAAAAACTAGACCAATTTGTTGAAGGAGTTTTGCTGCCAAATGTTCAAAGCGAACGGATTTTCATCTTTATTGATGAAATTGACAGTTTCTTGAGTTTGAGTTTTCCTGTCAGTGACTTTTTTGCGTGGATTCGTCATTGCTATAATCAGCAGGCACATGACCCCAAATTCCAACGCTTGGGATTTACACTGTTTGGAGTAGCCAGTCCATCAGATCTGATTGCCGACAAACGGCGGACACCGTTTAACATTGGGACAGCGATTGAATTGTATGGCTTTCAACTACATGAAGCAACACCATTGCTCAAAGGGTTAGAGGAAGTCGTCAGCCAAAGCGAAGACGTGCTGCAGGAAATAATTTACTGGAGTGGGGGACAGCCATTTCTGACTCAAAAACTTTGTCAGTTAATTATCCATACTGCCTTAAAGACACCAAACCGCACAATTGATTTAGCGCCAAAAACTACAGCATATTGGGTAGAAGAATTAGTGCTACAGGACATCATCCAACACTGGGAAGCAAAAGACGAACCTGAACACCTGCGCACGATTCGCGATCGCCTCCTTTTCAACGAACAACGCGCAGGAAGGTTATTGGGTTTATATCAGCAAGTGTTGCAAGCAGAAGAGAATCAAACATCTGGCGTAGCTACCGATGATAGTCGAGAACAGACAGAACTTTTATTATCCGGATTAGTTGAGAAACACAACGGCTATCTCAAAATTAAAAATCCCATCTACCGCAGTGTCTTCAATTCTGAATGGGTACTAAAACAGTTAGACAATCTGCGTCCTTACTCTCAAGCATTCAATGCATGGGTCATATCAGGATATCAAGATGAATCACGTCTGCTGCGGGGGCAAGCGTTACAAGAAGTTTTAGACTGGAGTGGGCGCAAAAGTCTCAGCGATTTGGATTATCGATTTTTAGCCGCCAGCCAGGAACTGGAACGTGGGGAAACTGAGCAAAGACTGAAAGCTGAGCGGTTGAGAGAAACAGAAGCACGATTAGCGAGTGAGCGAAAAAGTGCCCGTCGTCAGAGGCAATTACTGGCAGTAGTGAGTCTAGCTCTGATAGTTTCTACGGTGTTAGGAGTAGTGACGCTTATTGCCTACCGTGAATCTACTTTAAATGAAGTTCGGGTAACAGCTGTTGCCTCCAACGCAAACTTTGCCTCAAACCAGCATCTTGATGCGTTGGTGCAAGCGATTCAAGCACGCACAAAATTTCAACGGCTCTGGCTACTCGATCCATCAACGAAATCGGTGTTAGATCAGCAAACGCACAAGGTGCTAGAACAAGCAATCTATGGCGCAGATGAGGTAAATAGTATAGTAGCGCACCAGGGAGGAGCCTTAGCCCTTGACCTGAGCAAGGATGGAAAGTGGATTGCTAGCGGTGGTATGGACCGAACCGTTCGGCTTTGGAAACGTGATGGAACCCTAGTTCACATCTTACGCCACAATAGTACCATATATGGTGTTCAATTCAGCCCGGATAGCCAACGGGTTGCTACGGCTGGGGTAGATGGCTTGGTGAGACTTTGGTCAGTGGATGGTACCCCATTGGCAACAATGAAAGGACACACGGCTGCTGTTTGGAAAGTATCATTTAGCCCGGATGGACAGATAATTGCATCTGCCAGTGGGGATCAGACAATAAAGTTGTGGAAGTTAGATGGCACCTTGATCAAAACGCTAAAGGGACATAAGGCAGCCGCTTGGAGATTAGCGTTTAGTCCCGATGGAGAGATTATGGCATCTTGTAGTGTGGATGGTACCATTAAGTTCTGGAGCCGAGAGGGTAACCTGATCCGAACCATACCAGTAGGCAAGACAGCAGTTTGGGCGATAGCCTTCAGCCCCGATGGGCAAACCCTGGTCACTGGCAGCGCTGACAAGCTTGTCAGGCTGTGGAGCCGGGAAGGAAAGTTACTCAAAACTTTTGTGGGGCACACAGCAGAGGTTTATCAAGTAGTGTTTAGCCCTCAGGAGCAGACTATTGCCTCAGCAAGTGCTGATAAAACCGTGAAACTTTGGTGGCCAGACGGCACTCTGCGAAGAACCTTACTCGGGCATCGCTCGCCGGTTCAAGCAATTGCACTCAGTTCTGATGGTCAGATGATTGCCTCTGGCAGCTATGACGGTACAGTCAAGCTCTGGAAAGACTCGCCTTTTTTACATCCCCTGTACGGTCATCAAGATGTGGTTTGGGGAGTTGTCTATGCTCCGGGCACCCGATCCAATGAGTCTCTCCTTGCTAGTGTTGCGGGGCAAGAAATTAAGTTATGGCGAGCAGATGGATCTTTAGTTAAGACCGTTGTGTTAGATACGAGTCAGTTGTATTATGCTGCCTTTAGTCCAGATCGGCAGACTCTTGCATTAGCAAGTGCCAGTAGCGATATAAAACTCCTCAACCTTGCGAATAACAAAACTGCGATTCTGCGCGGTCACAATGGTGCAATCTTAGCACTAGCGTATAGCCCTAATGGGCAATTTCTAGTGTCGGGAGGTGACGACCGTACCATCAAACTCTGGAAAAGTAACGCTTCTTTTAACTTTCAACTGAGTCAAACAATCCAGGCACATTCTGCGCGCATTTGGGATCTTGTTTTTAGTCCCGATGGTCAGTTCATGGCCTCCACCAGCGCTGACGGTACAGTCAAGCTATGGACTTGGAAAGATGTTAACCACCAAGCCCTCCAGCTTAACAAAACCCTCAAAAGACACAAGAGTGCCATTTGGGGGCTTGCTATCAGCCCCGATAGCCAACACATCGTCTCTGCCGGACGCGATGGTCAACTGGTGCTGTGGAATCGCAACGGTAAACTCGTTCAAGCTTTTGAAGGGGCAAGCATTGGCTTAACGCAAGTTGCCTTCAGTCCGGATGGGCAAACAATTGCCGCAGGCATTTTGGACAACACGATCAAGATTTGGACACTAAAGGGCACTTTGCTTGCAACCCTCAGTGGGCACAACGGAGGTGTGGTATCTGTTGGTTTCAGTCCGGATGGCAAAACCTTGGTATCTGGCAGCTATGACCAGACAGCGATTGTGTGGGATTTACAACAGATTCTCCATGTCGATTTACTGAAATATGGCTGTGAGTGGGTGCGGGATTATTTGAAAACTAATGCAGCAGTGGAGGACGCCCTTAGCAAAGTTGCGATCCAGAAGGATTGCTTTCTGTGCAAATGATACTTGATATTCCTTATGGTCCCACCGCACCCGAGTAAACCAAACCGCGTTGCATATCCATTGTTAAAATTGTACCATCCCGAATCACTTGAGTTGCCTTCTTCACACCGACGATAACTGGCACACCTAGACGTAAACCAATGACTGCTGCGTGACTGGTGAGACTTTCTTCTTCAGTAATAATACCGCTAGCTTTGCGAATTGCCTCAACAAAATCAGCACTGGTACCAGAAGCAACCAAAATTTCTCCGTGATGAAAGTTACTAGCATCAACACCAGTGTACACGACCCGTGCGCGACCACTGACAGAACCTTGTCCCAGTCCAATTCCCTGACCGAGTACCGCCGTCACAACTTCTACTTTAATTAAATCTGTTGAGCCGGAAATCCCTTGGAGAGTGCCAGCAGTCATCACAACTAAATCGCCCTGAGATAAGAATTCTCTTTCTTGAGCGACGTTAATAGCTGCTTGGAATGTCTGACCTGTGGAAGGCAGTTCTAACATCAACAACGGCTTGACTCCCCAGACAAGTTGTAACTGTCGAGCGACATTCACATGAGGTGTTACTGCTAGAATCGGTGTTTTAGGACGAAACTTGGAGACATTGCGTGCTGTTGCTCCTGATTGCGTCAGAGTCATAATTGCTGCGGCTCCTAGCTGTTCTGCAATTTGACCGACAGCTTGGCTGATGGCATTAGGAATGGAATGTTTGGTGTCTCTCGCCTGACTGGCGTTTGTGTTCAGCCACACCTCTTGTTCCATACGTTCGGCAATTCGTGCCATCGTTGCTACAGCTTCCACTGGGTAATTACCTACAGCTGTTTCGTTCGAGAGCATCACCGCATCTGTACCGTCTAAAATCGCATTTGCGACATCGGACACTTCTGCACGAGTCGGACGGGGGTTGTTAACCATGCTGTCTAACATCTGGGTGGCGGTGATGATGGGAATTCCCAAGCGATTAGCGGTTGCAATCAGCCGCTTTTGTAGTACAGGAACATCCTCTGCTGGTAATTCTACGCCCAAGTCACCTCTTGCCACCATAACGCCATCGCACAAACTCAGAACAGCTTCCATTTGTTCTATGGCTTCGTGCTTCTCAATTTTGGCAATGACTGGTACTTGTTTACCCGTACTGGAAATGAGTTCTTTAATTTCTATCATGTCTAGGGGATTGCGGACAAAGGAAAGTGCGATCCAGTCCACACCCTGATCCAAACCGAACATGAGATCTTCTCGGTCTTTTTCGGTCATTGCTTTAACAGATAGATAAACTCCGGGAAAGTTCACCCCTTTATTATTTGAAAGCGTTCCTCCTACGGTAACGCGACAGTGCAAATCTCCTTTTTCGCGGTTAATCTCCTCTACTACCATTTCTACACGCCCATCATCAAGGAGAATTCTTGCTCCTGCGGGGACTTCGTCTGCTAAATAATCGTACGTGACGCAGCTAATATCTTGTGTACCAACAACCGGACGATTGGTTAAGGTGAAGCGATCGCCCTTCATCACGACTATAGATCCGTTTTCAAACTTTCCCAGGCGAATTTTTGGTCCTTGCAAGTCTTGAAGGATAGCTACCGGTTGATTCAGTTCAAAGGCGGTTTGCCGAATGAGACGAATATTACGCTGATGGTCAGCATGAGTACCGTGAGAGAAGTTTAGCCGCAACGTTGTCGCACCAGCTTCAATAATAGCTTTGAGCATTTCTGGGCTGCTGGTGGCAGGTCCAATCGTAGCAACAATTTTTGTTCGGCGTACAGAATCTTTTAATTGCATAAAAGCTAAATCAAGGGAGCTACTCTGGGAATTATCCTAAATCAGGAAGCACCAGTTGTCTGTTGTTGGTGAGTCAATCAATCATTGTCGCACACTCACCTGTCGGGGACTGTGGGTTGCAGTTGATTTCATCAATACTCGATACTTACGAGCGTAGTACTCCATTGTTTCCCACTACACGCAAGTTTGTTTTTCGTCATTTTGCATTGCAAAACTTCACTTTCCTTATAAAAAAGTGGCATCATCTAAATACTATATCTCGTTAAAGTAACAAGGAGTTCATAATGCTGACGTCGGAGGCAAAGAAGCCACTGACAGTTCCGCCAAAGGAATTTTTAGCGCCTCCGGGTGATTTTAATCCGACGCTGCTGATGTTTTTAGCAGCTGTGGCAATTCTTGTATTATCCAATTTTGGTTACTGGGTCTGGCAATGGTCACACTGGTTATGTTTTGGTGCAAATACCATTGCTTTGCACCTTGCAGGAACTGTGATTCACGACGCCTGCCACCAATCTGCCCATCGTAACCGAGTCATTAACGCCATGTTAGGACATGGCAGTGCTTTAATGCTAGCTTTTGCTTTTCCCGTATTTACACGGGTACATTTGCAGCATCATGCCCATGTCAACCATCCAGAAGACGACCCAGATCATTATGTTTCAACAGGTGGTCCACTTTGGCTGATTGCGGTTCGCTTTTTATACCACGAAGTCTTTTTCTTTAAACGGCAACTTTGGCGTAAATATGAGCTACTGGAATGGTTTATCAGTCGCTTGATTGTGATTTCAATCGTTTATATCTCAGTTCAGTATCACTTTTTGGGTTATATTCTCAATTTTTGGTTCATTCCAGCATTTATCGTGGGGATAGCACTCGGTTTATTTTTTGATTATTTTCCGCATCGTCCCTTTGCTGAACGCGATCGCTGGAAAAATGCTCGCGTCTATCCCCATCCAATTCTCAATCTCCTGATTATGGGTCAGAATTACCATTTAATTCACCATTTATGGCCTTCCATTCCTTGGTATAATTACCAGCCCACATATTATCTCATGAAGCCTCTTTTAGATCAAAAAGGCTGCTATCAATCTATAGGTCTTCTACAAAAGAAGGACTTTTTTGAATTTGTTTATGACATTTTTTTAGGAATTCGGTTTCATCAGCACAAATCAACAAAAAAGGAGTAATTAAGTAGGTCAACTTAATTAAATATTATGACGGCAGTTAAAACTGCCGTGTCGCATTTCCACCCCGATATAAATGCCGCCTATCTGTTAATTCATTAAATTTCTTGACAGATGGCTTCGGGGCTTCCATGCTCCCGCGTGAATCACCGTGACCTCCTGAGTGCAGCTTTGCTTCAACTGTGTCACAAAAGCGAAATCGCCTCAGTACGCTCTGAACGAAACTTAAACTTACACTAAACCGTTTCGCCAGTTGTCGTTGAGAGCCTTCTTCATTGTTGTAAGCATCAATAATTTTTTGGCGTAGCTCGGTGGAGTAAGTTTTCATTTGATACATATTTATACAGTGGATTCTCTCACACTATATTTCACTCAAGTGAAAACGGCTATCATCACGCTGATTCTACTCGCTCATCAACTAAAAGTTGATGATAGTCGGGAATCGCGTTTTTTGTGTTAGGCTATTATCCCACGTCTGACAGGCAAAGGGAGCGTGGAATAAATAGCCATCAAGCTAAACTACAGTAATAAAGTACTCACAAAGTCACATCGCAAGTCTTGTTGTTACCTACCCCAACAACAGAAGATGATTGAGTAATATCGCCGCCAGCACTTCCATTAAAGAGGTTAGTATTAGGAGTGCGGGGATTGTAGCTACTGGTGTCAATTGTCAATGGGTTGGGGAAGGCGTAAGCAATGTTCTCCCAAGGCACAAACTTAAAGTTTGTGTTGACGTTTTCACCATCGACAATCTTCGCAGGGAGATTTCTGCCATCCTGAGTAATAAACACACCATAGGGGAAGTTGGCACCCAATGGTACGTTGGTAACATCCGCACCATCTGATTCTTGAACGCTGTCAATTGCTCCATTGTTACCAACACCAAAACGACCCACGAAGTCATTTTGACCCTGACGATTATAAACTGCAAAGGTGCTGTCACCTTGGCTAGAAGCTAGCAGGTAACCTGTACCATCTTTAGCATAATAGATGGAAAGTCCTTCCACATCGTCTTCCACATAGCTGCCGCCTAAGTCTTTAACTTTATCAATCAACGTACCAGTTGTCCCACCGTTTGGTTCTGCTTGATACTTCCAAATTCCTACATCTTCCTGACCGATGTAGAGGAAGCCAAGTTCTTGGTCTGCCACTGTTCCCTCAAGTTGGGCATCACGTCCAGCCGTCGTCGGTACTGTAAAATTACGTACTCTTTCAGCACCAATCTTACCATTACCTGCGTCAATCAATTTGTACTGTGCGACATCTCCAGTTTCTCTACGATTGGCAAAGACGTAGTAATCATCTGTTACTGGACTATGGTACAAAGCAATACCATAAGCACTCCGCGATGATGGTGAGTAGGGAGGTTCAAAGGGTAAGGATTGGAATAAAGTACCAATGCTACTATCTGTGATATCTTCCAGGTATTGACCGGAGACATTGGCAGAGGGATTGATTTTGAAGATAGCCAGTTTATCGTTGTTCCGGTCTGTGGCGACGGCAATATCAACAGAATCACCGCCTAACTTAAAGCCATATTGCAGGTCAATATTGTTGTAACGGATATTACCTGGGTTAAATTCTTGTAACAGATTACCAGACAAGTCATAAACTCGTAAGCCTGCATTTTTGACTGCTGTGAGTACTAAGCTTTGTTCTGGATTAGAGGAATTTACGTAGATAGCGGGGTCATCCGCATCGGCGCGTTGATCACGTGGTAAATTTGGGTCATTCAACAAGTCAGGACGGGTTTCTACTGTAGGTGCTACAGTAGGAACTAAATCTGCACCCAAACCGAGAATTTGAGTAAATTGAGTCTGGCTAAAGTTGTTGTCACTCACTAAAACGATCGACTGACGACCATCATCCAGTTTTGGACCAAAGGCAATGCCTTCAATATTATCAGTACCTGTAGGTAAGTTGAGTGAGTTCAGGTTTAACAGTAAACGCTTCTCGGCAGGTTTAATATCTGCTAGTTGTTCAGCACTGAGATTATTCAGAGAATCGTAAGACTTGATGTCAGTTGCTCCTTGCAAGCTGACTTCGTAGATTTTGATGGTATTTCCAACCCCTGCGGAGAAAGAGCGCTCTAATGCTAGTAGTGTACCTCGGTTATCAAGTGCGAGTAAATCTACTAAGCCATTATCACCTGAGCCAGTGGTAGGGTTTGGTGTTGCGGCAACTGCATCAGTATTATAAAGATATTCCTTCTCTGGTTGTCCGCTTACTAAGTTATATTGCAGAATACGAGAACGGCTTCCATCGGTGAGTGTAGCAATAGAACCATCTTGGAACAGAGCGTTTTCTGTTGCTATGTATAAGGTCTTTTGGTTAGGCGTAATGGTGAGACTTTCAAATGCCAAGTTGTTGCGAACACCTGATAGTTGAGTATCGCCAGCATCGATAACACCATTTCCATTAGTATCTTGTACAACGGGAAGAAACTTGCTGGGAACAGGTAGAGAACGTACTTGCTGTCCTGTGGTTAGAGAAAATTCATTGACAAAAGGATTTGTCACTCGACCTGCACTGACGTTAACCTCTCCTTCAGAAGAAATGAATACCGTATTATTTTTGGTTAAAGCAATGCCCTCAGGGTCGAGACTGTTGAGTAAGAACTCTTTTCCATTCTCATCCTTGAGGGTAGTTACATCTGTAAATGTGGCACTCAAGTCAGTTTTTTGAGGAGACGGAGTTTCTAGGGTAAATGTGTAAAAGCGGGCGGGAGCAATTTGGGAGCGGTCATCTGAGATAGTATAGAAGCGATTATTTGCTGCATCGTATGTAACTCCCGACAGTCCGCCAACGGGAGTTTCTTTTCCATCCACGGTTCCAGCAGTACCATTGGGGACAAAGCTGGTGGGGAAGATTGTTTGTCCGAAAAAGTCTACATCAGGAATTGTCTTACCTGGTTCTGTGGGTGGTACCTGTAAATCAGCCCATACCAAGCGATGGTCAGAACTTGGTAAACCACCAGGTAAGCTAGAGTCGTAAGTACCCACCAGTGGGAACAGTGGATCGGTGACTAACTCACCTTCGGCGCTGGGGTTTAGAGAAGCATTGAACTGTGAAAAGGGGACTGTGTTAGTGGTTACCATAATATTCGTCTGAATAAGCATCAACTGCAAAGACAAGCTTTAGATTTGGGACAATAAGCGATGTACAAACAACAAAATTGCGCATTCCTTCTATGAAGAAGCGCAGATTCTCAAATGATTACCATCGCTATTTGTATTAATTTCTATTCAGCATCATCAAATTATCTTAGTTACATTAAGAAGTAGATAGCAAAAGGTTAAGACATCAGTAAACTTGTAACGGTCTTTACCTCTTTTGTGAATTAATTTGCGGGATGTGGGTTCCCGAGATAAAAGATACATCCCGACTTCTATAAGATGTCGGGGATCTTGTTTGGTTTTTCACGAACGATTTAAAACTGCGATAGATTGAGTGAAGTTTTATAATCTTGGACTTTGCTATTGCGAATCAGTTGATGCTCTTTTCTCCAGGTTTGAGGAGGGACACCGTTATGTTGACGAAACTGGCGGGAAAAATGACACGCATTTTGATAGCCGAGTCCTAAAGCAATTTGCTCGATTGTTTGGTTAGTATCTTGGAGTAAAGAACGTGCTGCTGACATCCGGCGCTTGACAATCCAGTTGTTAACTGTTTCTCCTGTGATTTTTCCAACTCTGTTAGTCAAGTAAGCCGAAGAGTAACCAACTGCTTCAGCTACGTCACACAGAGTGATACCTTGGTCATAATTTGCCTCTATATAGTCGAAAACTTCTTTGAGTTGCGGTATGGAAGGAAAGATAGATTCTGAGTCCACTGATGAAGTTGTGTCTGTTGCGACTGGTGCTGAAAAATTCTGCCAGCAAACAGTGTACCAGTGCTCCATAAGTTTCGTCTGCTTTTCTAATCTGACTGCTATGGCTTTCAGTAACTGCTGTACTGTACAAGGCTTGGTAATATAGTCATCTGCTCCCAATTCCATGCCTTTGCGAAGAGATTCGTTACCAGCGCTACCAGTGAGAAAAATAAAGGGTATAATTGCAGTCACAGGATCTTGACGCAGCGTTCTGAGAACCCCAAAGCCATCCATATCGGGCATCATAATATCGCAAATCACTAAATCAGGTAGATGCTCTTGTGCTTTTTGGATGCCAGTAGTACCATTTTCAGCATCTATGGTGTCGAAACCTTCCGCCTCAAGACCGTCTAAAAACATTTTACGGCTCATGGCATTATCTTCAATAATCAGTATTTTTTTTGGCGATTTGTTTATCATGTCCAATTGGTAGATTTTGATGTCTTTTAGCTAAGAGTTAAGAGCTAACCGATGGTAGATTGACAGTAAAAGTAGTGCCAAAACCAACCACACTTTCCACGGTGATTTCACCGCCATGTAGATCTACGAGAGTTTTTACAATCGATAGACCCAATCCAGTTCCTGGTATACTGTCAATATTGCTGCCACGATAAAATGGCTCGAATATTTGTTGTTGATCGACTACCGGAATACCAATACCTGAATCTTTAATTTGAAAAATTGCTTTTTCTTTTTCACAGCAAAGTTTAAAAGTCACCGCGCTACTACTTGGTGAATACTTGATAGCATTCGAGAGTAAGTTAGTTAATATATGCTGTAGGAGTTTTGGATCTAAATAAGCAGTACAGCAGTTACCTTGGCTAAGAAAGTTGATAGCTTTTTGGTTACCGTTTGCTATCTGTAGCTGTGCTACGATATCTGTGCAAAACCTCTCCAGGTTGAGTTGTCTAGGGTCACACTCTAGTCTTGCAGATTCTGCCTGACCGTATAATAGAATTTCATCTAATAATTCACTAATTTGCTGAACAGCAACTTGAATCAAATCCAGATACGAACGATTTTTTTCTTCAGTCCATTGGTGAAGATGACGCCTGAGTAAATCAGCAGAGAATGAGACAATGTTGAGCGGAGTGCGGAATTGATGGCAAAACATAGAGACAAAGCGTTCTCTGAGTTCGCTTAGTCGTTTTGCCTGCTCAAGAGCTTGACGAACCTCTGATTCTGCCTGCTTATAATCTGTAATATCAATCGCTGTTACTAATTCAACTGACTGACTTGCAAAATCCAGCACTCCATCCAATACTCCCACTGTACAAGCTAGCCAGCGCACCACACCGTTTTTTGTCAGAATCTGCATCTCCTGATATTCATAGCAACCTGTTCCATCGTGCTTGTCAACCTGCCTGAGCTTTTTGTCTTTTATAAGTCGGTCTATCTTAAAGTTATTGAGCAATTCTTTTGTTGGATAACCAGTCAGTTCCTGTGCAGCAGGATTGGCATAGCAAATATACTCATTCTGAATCAGGAAAATACTGGCTTCTGTAGTTTCTGCCAAAGTACGAAATCTGGCTTCATTGATCTTAAGTGCTTCTTCTGTTTTTCTGGACTCAGTAACGTCCCAGATACTCCATACTCTACCGATAATTTTGTCTCCAAGCCGTTGTGGCTGAGAGTAATGTGCAAAGACTCTCCCATCCTTCAATTCCACCAAGTCATAGCTTTCTTTATCTGATTGACTAGGCATTTCCCAAACAGCCTGAAGAAAAATCTCTGGATATTTAACTTTGTTCTCAAAAAAGCTTTTTGCTCGCTGACATTTTTTAGAAAGACTAACTGAGTTTAAAGGAAGTTGCCACATCTCCATAAATTTCTGATTGTAGCAAAGGATTTCTCCTTCAATGTTGACTGCAAGTATTCCATTTGCAGTGGATTCCAACGTTGATCGAAGTAGGGAAAGAGATATTTCTAGCTCGGTTTGTGTTCTTTGATATTCAATAACTTCTTGCTCGAACTCTTGTTTTGAGTCAGAGTTTCTGTCAACATACTGCTGTACGCTCAAGTTTACTAAATCATCACTAATATTACGAGCAAAGCCACAGCCAAATTCTTTGCCTTGATACTCTATATAAGTAAGATTGATTTCTACTAGAAAAACTCGACTTGTTTTTGTTTGATATCTAGATTTAAACGTGAGGGAACCTTGTTGCTTGAGTGCTGTCCATTTTTCTGACCAATCCTGTGCCGAAAAATCTACATCTATATCTTCCACTCTCATCCGGAGTAATTCCTCACGGGAATACTCACTCATACGGCACATGGAATCATTGACGTAGATAATTTGTGCGTTCAACCCCACGCAAAAAGCAGCATCTGCAACTTGGTTAATAAGAAATTGTGCTAACTTCAATTCCTCTTCAGGTTCCAAGACTAATTCAGAATTTATTTGAAATAACATAGACTCACCACAACTGATCACCCTTTGCTACCCCACTGTATAATTTTAGACTCTAAGGGTTTGTAGACTTTTAAATCGAAATCTCGTAAATTTGCTGTTACGTTTTATTTTCTGGACTACATAACTTTATCAAATCTTTGGAAAAATTAATATAAATTTACAATAAAGCTACGATTATTAATTTTTGTCGCAACAAAATGGAATTAATGACTTGACACTACATCAACTATGTGTTATTAATAATCGCAAAACTGACTGGCTCAATCTTAGGTATGAATTATTACCTTTGATTTTCTGTTGAACATTTGCTTCTTAATATTGTTACTAGCCAAAAGTAGTATTAGCTTAAAGATTTATGTTGGCTTATTAATTGCACAAATAAGTCTATCAATTCTAAGTAGTATTGTTTTGTATAGTTATTACAAACACGCGTTAACATTAAGTGATATTCAGCTAATAAATTACCAGCAAAGTTGGCTGAACCTCCGATAGAGAAGTGCGATACCTCCCTTAAAGTTGTAAATTCTTTCTCAGAAACTGCCTAAATTGGTTCATCAGAATAGAGATCAAACAAATTTCTAAATTTTCATGGCTGAATTGCTTTTAGTCAACTTAATTTCTTTTGATTTACTCTTTTATGAATTCAACTACAAAAGATTTGACAAGTTCATCTGTCAAAAGATATACCATAAGACCTCATCACTATGTATCTGCCAATACTCATCTATCTTGAGACAGATTATAGTAGAACCGAAGTGAGTGTTTTTAATAAGTGAATTTCTATTGAAAGGGAGTTTTGCAGCAAAATGACTACAATTTGTTTCAAATATCGAGTAGGGACAAGCAAAACATTAAATTTTTATTAAGAATAACAGCAACTCTTTTTTGTGGTGATTTTGTCCACCGCTTGTCCTGAGTTTTTCTCAGATAACTTTATTTTTAGGTAACAATTAAGACATGTAAAAAACCAACAAAATAACATACTGTAAAGTACCAAAAGGTAGAGAAAAGTTGTTTAAATAGTTCTACATATCATATTTAGTACAAACAAAAAATCTGACAACCTAATCAAAAGATTTTTCATTGCAGTAGAGTATCTAGCTTTTGTAGTCTTGTTTCCATAAGCACAGCCTCAATTGTTTAACTTCTTCGCAACAAGTTTTTTACTGACGAAAAAGCGATGACTCGCCTTTGCCAGTGTTCGTCAAACTGGGTCATAAAAATGTAGAAAAATGGGGACATGAGGGATACTTAAGGCTGTGTGTGCAAGTGCAGCCTGAGAAAGCAAACTGGTAGCCTCTCCAACAATCAGGGAACATGTAGACGCAATGAGCCAAAATTATACTCAGACAAACTCTCAAGCCGGCACTCAGCCATACGACGTGTACCAACCAACTGACTCTTCCAAAGACCAGACAAATGGTAATTCCAATGGTCACTCGGAAAGTGCAGGAGTTTTACAAAAGCGATCGCCAACGGTTGCAGATGCGATCGCCAACATGATGGAAGATTTAGGAGTCAGCTGCGCTTTTGGCGTCAATGGGGGTGCGATGGCAGGTCTTTGGGGATCGCTATCGAATAGCCTCTTACAAGTGATGAACTGTCGTCATGAAGCCGGAGCTGCTTTTGCAGCAACTGAAGCATACTTCGCAACTGGTCGTCCCACCGTAGTATTTACTACTGCAGGACCAGGCATAACCAATGCTCTGACTGGATTATTTGCTGCTAGAGGTGAGGGTGCAAAAGTGATTTTGCTGTCAGCTTGCACTTCCTCACCACAGCGCGGACGGTGGGCAATACAAGAAACCAGCAGCGACACTCTGCCAATTGAGGGAATTTTTACCTCAGGAGCGCTGTTTAACTATGCCACCACTGTGGAGAGTGCTGCACAACTGCCACAGATTTTTCGCAAACTGGCTCTGGGTTTCTCGCAACCAGGAGGCTTTGTCGCCCATTTGAGCATTCCCACCGCTGTGCAAACAAGTCCGCTTGATAGGACGCTTTTGTTCCAAGGAATTAATTGTTCTTTGGTAGTGCCACATCAAGAAACAATTGTTAAATGTACACAGTTGCTATCAGAAGGACCGTTTGCCATTTGGGTAGGCTTTGGTGCCCGTGGCGCAGCAGAAGAAATTCTTCAATTCGCCGAGAGAACTGGGGCAGCAGTGATGTGTTCACCCCGTGGTAAAGGTATTTTTCCCGAGGATCATCCTCAATTTGTCGGGGTGACAGGTTTGGGAGGTCATGGTTCCGTTATGACCTACATGCAACAGCAAACACCTTTACGAACACTTGTGCTGGGAACGCGCCTGAGCGAACCAACTTCCTTCTGGAATCAAGCATTGGTTCCCCCAGGAGGATTTGTGCATGTCGATATCGACCCAACAGTCCCAGGAGTCGCGTATCCAGAAGCGGAAACTTTTGCTGTCCAATCAGACATCAAAGCATTTTTACAAGCGCTGTTGCAATTTGACGATGACTTTGTAGCCAGTACAGCAGTTACATCTTTATGGTTACCTCGTCCTGAAGGTCAGACAATTCAACCAGGTTCAGACTCTCCAGTCAGACCAGAGGTGTTGATGGAAGCTATTCAAAAGGTAATCATCGATAACAGCGATGCCATAATCATGGCGGAGTGTGGTAACTCGTTCCTTTGGTCAACACATTTACTGCGATTTGCAAGCGCAAATCGTTACCGGATCAGTACCGGAGTTGGAGCTATGGGTCATGCTGCGGCGGGAGTTATCGGAGCAGCAGCCGCGCGCAATGGCAAAGCAGTCGCCATCGTTGGGGATGGGGCAATGCTGATGAATAATGAAATCAACACAGCTGTGAAATACCAAATTCCTGCCGTCTGGATTGTTCTCAACGATGCTCGCTACAACATGAGCTACCAAGGCATGGAAATGTTGGGACTCAAAGGTGCAGATGCATCAATTCCACAAGCAAATTTTGCGGTGATAGCTCGCGGTATGGGAGCCGAAGGAATCCGCATCAGCAAAGAAATGGATGTTTTCTGTGCGCTAGAGCAAGCAATGGCAGCCACTGGTCCAATCGTTGTCGATGTCGTGATTAACCCAGATAGACGCGCACCCTCCAAAGGACGCAACGCCGGTCTGGCATTACAAGGAATCAAATCAACTCCAGCCCAAAAGACAGAATTGCACGTGTCATTTCCACAAGTATCATTTCCCAATGCCTAATCAATTTGTGGTAAGCGCAAAGACTGTTTACTACAAACACGATAGGTGATATATAGGTGAGCGAGGAGATAGTGTTGAATCTTTTTGAAACTGTTACACAGATGGGTCATGAGCAGATTTTGTTCTGTCATGGAAAAGACCCAGATATTAAGGCAATTATTGCCATTCATGATACGAGTCTAGGACCTGCAATGGGGGCGACACGATTGTGGCCTTATGCGAGTGAGGCTGCTGCGTTAAATGACGCTCTTCGTCTAAGCCGTGGTATGACTTATAAGGCTGCTTGTGCTAACATTCCGGTTGGTGGAGGCAAAGCTGTTATTATTGCTAATCCAGAAAATAAGACAGAAGATCTGTTTAGAGCCTACGGACGTTTTATAGAAAGTCTCAAAGGACGATTTATTACAGGTCAAGATGTGAATTTGACACCCGAAGATGTCAGAATCATCAACCAAGAAACTCAATATGTCGTGGGGGTAGAAGAAAGGTCTGGAGGACCTGCTCCAGTGACGGCATGGGGAGTTTTCCTGGGAATAAGATCTGCTGTTGAGTTTCGTTTGCAAACTCAAAACTTAAAAGGATTAAAGGTCGCAGTTCAAGGTCTGGGAAATGTCGGTCAAAATCTTTGCCAACACTTGCATGAACATGGGGCAAAACTATTTGTTAGCGATATAAGTAGAGATAAAACAGAGCAAGTCAAACATCTTTTTGGTGCCACTGTTGTAGAGCCAGACAAAATTTACTCTCTAGATGTGGATGTCTTTTCTCCTTGTGCTTTAGGCGGAATTCTTAATAGTGAAACTATTCCTCGCATCAAGGCTTTAATTGTTGCTGGTGCTGCCAACAATCAGCTAGGAGTTGAAGTACAGCACGGTCAAATGCTTGCAGCAAAACAAATTCTTTATTGTCCAGATTATGTTATTAATGCTGGCGGGCTAATCAACGTCTACAACGAAATGATTGGCTACAACGAACAAAGAGCCTTACAACAAGTACGTAATATTTACGATACACTAACTGAAATTTTTGACATAGCGCAAAAGCAGGGTATCACTACCAACGATGCTTCTAAGCAGTTGGCAGAAGACAGAATCCTGAAAGCCCGACATTTCAAAACTATGGCTGTGGCGTAAAGGAGTGACAAATGGTAACGGAAAGAAATACATTTGCAACATCGGCATATATTGCAACCACTCCAGAGACTGCCTATGAATATCTTTGCAGTCTCAAAAACCTAAATGAGTGGACGCTGTATAGCCGCATGGAAGAGCAAGTTGACGAAGATACCTGGCTAGGAACTGCGTCTGGTTATCAGAAAAAGCTCTACTATCACGTCAAAAGACTGGATCACCCGCATTTTTACGGCATTGAGTGGCACTGCGGGTTAGAGTATCAGAAATATTATCAGGTTTATCCTGTCCTGCTCTTTCCTGCCGACTACATTGAGCCGGGAACGGATGAAAAGGGTCTATACTTACACTGGATCAGCTTTGTCGATCCTAAGCGGCGCAGTCCGTTGATTATGGAGGGAATTCACACGGTACACACTTCCGAGTGCCGTTCTCTCAAAGGTAATTTGGAACGCAAGGCTGGTCTTAGCGCTGCAGCAAAAGGGCGTTATTATATCGATACTGACACTGTTTATGTAAATGCTCCAATCGAGATGGGGGTCGAGTTCTTGTCGGAACTCCAGAACATGGATGATTGGGCACACCTGCTGCGAGCAGATGGCGAAATTACTCCCTCTGCGGGCGAGTTTCGCGATGAATATGGCCAAAAGGTAAAAGTGACTCAGCGAGTGCAACCTGCAGGCAAATGGTACTTGCTGGAACACGAATTCTTCTATCCAGACTACGGATTTTATCAACGCTCTCCGGTGCTACTTATCCCAGCATCCTATGCTTTCGGTGATCCGGAAGCGCCTGGTTTCATCCAGCATCGGATTACGTTCTGGAAAACAGGTGAGCAATTGCCTCACGGCAAACTCCAGATTGAAGACTTTGGCTCTGAGAGTTTGAACATCAAACGTCTGTTGGAAGCCAAAGCTGGCAACCTTGATACATTGGCTCAAGGTTTGAGCTATATGCCACAAGCTAAGTAGTGACTTGTTAGTAGTTAGTGGTTAATAAAACAACTAACTACTAACAATGAATAATTAATAAAAAAATAAATTTATATAGTCAGGGTGAAAACGCTGTCATTGCTTGTTGTTAGCAATGACACCTTCTATACAGAAAATTTAAAGCCGACCTCTGTTGTGACATATGAAACTGGAACAACTTACTGTTACGTCTTTTACGGTGCTTGCCGACGGTCTTGATAATCCGAAAGGTCTAAGCTTTGATCCCGACGGTAGTCTCTATATTACAGAGGCTGGTAGAGGGGGAGATGGAGCTAGCGTTCCATCACCTAGTGGTCAAGGTTCTTTACTTTATGGCACAACAGGTGCTATATCAAGAGTAGAGAATGATACAATAAAATGTATACTAACCGGACTCCCTTCCTTGGCATTTCCAGATGGCACTGGAGCCGCCGGGCCTCACGATATAAAGTTTGATACTACAGGCAAGCCTTATGTTCTCGTTGGGTACGCTGCAAATCCAGCTTTACGCGACAGCACATTCGGTAACACTGACTTAGGAAAAATTATCACTCCCGATTTCGATACGAATTCGTGGACTACTGTTGCCGATATAGCCAACTACGAACTGACTCATAACCCTGATGGAGGTGATGTCGTCAGTAATCCCCTGGCTTTTTTAATAGATGGCGACAAGATTGTAGTTGTTGATCCGGGTGCAAACGATTTGCTG
This sequence comes from Brasilonema angustatum, assembly GCF_059505445.1. NCBI lineage: Bacteria > Bacillati > Cyanobacteriota > Cyanophyceae > Nostocales > Scytonemataceae > Brasilonema > Brasilonema angustatum. The sequence goes on from NZ_JCACKO010000146.1 coordinate 68,736, forward strand.
AGTGTAGGCACCGATGGAAGTCATTTGGACGCAATAGCTGTACTTCCCCAGCAACCTGTTACTAATCCAATCTTTCCTGGTTCTAACTCGCAAAATTTTGACCGGGGACACGTGCCACCTCCCAGTGCTTACCGTAATGCAACACCATCGCAAATAACGATTCAATCTGTACCTACAGGAATCGCCAAAGGTTCAGATGGTGCTTATTACGTCAGTACATTCACTGGTTTTCCTTTCCCAGAAGGTGAAGCAAAAATCTACCGAGTGGATGCTGATGGTCAACTATCTGTCTATGCTGATGGCTTTACACAACTGATTGATCTGACTTTCGATGCCCAAGGCAACTTGTATGCATTGCAACACATGAATCAGTCAGGCTGGAAAGGAAAGCTGGATGGAAGTCTGATCAAAATCACTCCTGATGGCACTCGCACAACTATTCTCAGTGGTGATGGATTAGAGGCTCCTAGTGCATTGACTATTGGTCCTGATGGTGCGCTTTATGTCATTAATCGAGGCGGTCTCCCAAAAAAAGGGCAAGTCATAAGAATTGATCATCATTGATCTTTGTGTTCATTCAAAGTCTGTTGAATGAACCAGTTCTAGAGTCATAACCAACCGATAAGAGCCTCTACACAAAACAAGAGCCAGACTCCTGCCACTTTGGTAAAAAATTTCAAGCTAAACCAATGCCAGTTCCTCTCTATCGGCAAGGACTATTGCGCTAGATGCTTGATTTTTACATCTCAGTCACTGGGACTGTTTATCTCTAACACCGTACAACACTCCACAACTACCAACGCTCGATCTCAATCTAAATAACTATGAAATTCAAGTCATTTGCTCTTCTTTTCTCTGTTTGTGTCACTGCTACTTGTGGAACACAAGCTGCGCGAGCAGCATCGCTGTCAGTAGTAGCTGACGGTCTTGATAATGCACGTGGTATTAGCTTTGCTCCTGACGGCAGTATTTATGTGACACAGAGTGGTAAAGGGGGCGACGGAAACGGCGGAGTAAACTGCATACCATCACCCAGCGCGCAATACATTCCTTTATGTTCTGGTAATACTGGTGCCGTTACCAAAATTACTGCTGATGGTCAGAAAGTACCTTTACTCACAAATCTTCCATCCATAGCATTAACGCCCTCTGGAGAACAAGCTGCTGGTCCTGCGGACATTAAATTTGATTCCAAAGGCGACGCTTATCTTTTGTATGGCTTAGCTGGCGATCCGAACTCGCGCGACACCAAGTTAGCAAGCCCTTTACTTGGACAATTATACAAAGTAGATTTAAACACCGGTTCGTTGACAAGTCTTGCCGATTTTGCAAGCTACGAAGCTAAAAATAATCCCGATGGCACTGATTTGATTAGCAACCCCTATGCTTTTGCAATTAAGGGTGATACTGCTTACGTCGTTGATGGGGGTGGCAACTCGATCTATTCTGTAGGACTAGACGGCAGCGGTATTAAGAATGTAGCAGCCATACCTCAAAAAATAATATCACTAAGTACAGACCAATTCCCAACTCTTCCTGAGGGGACAACAGACCCAACAGGAGGCGCACCACTACCCCCAGGTTATACTCGTGCTTCCAATGGTCTTCCGGTATCAAACCAATCAGTGCCTACAGGTATCGCTGTTGCTCCTGATGGCAGCTTAACCCTAAGCGAATACACTTATTTTCCTTATCCAGAAAAGGAAGCACGTATCCTTAAAGTTGACCCCGATACTTTGCAAACACAAGTCCTTGCTGACGGCTTTACACAGCTGACTGGCGTCACATACGACTCTGATGGCAATTTGTATGCGTTGCAACACATCAACCAGTCAGAATGGAAGGCAATTCAACAGGGCGGTGTGATCACTGGTGATATCAGTGGTTCTGTGATCGAAATAGCCAAGGATGGAACTCGCAAAACTATTTGGAGTGGTGATGGACTAGAGGCAGCTTCTGAATTGACTTTCGGTCCTGATGGTGATTTGTATATTTCTAACAGAGCCAGACTCGCAGGAACATCACAAGTCATCAAGATTGATCCTAGATCTTCTGGTGGCGCGACAAAAGTTCCTGAACCCGCTTCTGTTATTGGTTTATTATTGGCTACTGCTGTAGGTGTAAAAGCAATGAAGCGCAAGCGCCAAGAAGAGCTGTTGGATAAGGTAGAAACTATCTAATTCCTTGTTTGTTTCTTGGGATTAAACCAAAGAATCCCCAAGAAATAGGCTGCTACCTCAAATAGAAAGCTGTCTTTCAAAAAGACAGCAACGCAATATTGAATGAAGTTCCCAGACTAGATCCGGGAACGACATAAACCTAAGTAAAAGTGTAACTCATCACACAGAAAATTCATTATGGGATTAGTCAAGAATTTGTCACTTGCCTTTATCGGTGCGGGGTTTCTGGTAGCGGCTGCAGCAGCCCAAGCTATGGCGTTAAGCTTACAGTACGATCGCTCTATTGGTAGTCCTGGTTTCGGTCCTGGGCAGCTGTTTGTTCCCCAAGGTATAGCGGTGGATGGCTCAGGAAATATCCTTGTAAGTAACGGTCGCGGTGTTAACCCGGATGGCACTCCTAATTACAACCTCGGTGACAAAATCGAAAAATTTAGTCCTAGCGGTGAGTATATTGGAGCAATTGGCTCCGGCGGCACAGGACCCGGACAGTTTGACGAGCCAACAACTGTAGACTTTAATCCAGTAACAGGGGATCTGTATGCAGGTGATGTTTACAACAACCGCATCAATCAATTCGATTCTCAAGGTAACTTTATTAGATCCTTTGCAAATGGAGAATTTACCCCTCTGGTACCAGGTAGGCTTTTCTTTGGACCATCTGGTGTGACATTTGACAAAGCTGGCAACGTGTACGTTGGTGATTTTAACGGTGAAAGGATTCTTAAATTCACACCAGACGGACAGCAAATTGGTGTCATTGGTGGCACCACTGGCACTGCACTTGGAGAATTCCAAGGTGTAGCCGGTACAAGAATTTCCCCAGTTAGTGGAAATATCTATGTAGCTGACCAGTATAACAACCGCGTTCAAGTACTCGATCCAAATGGTAAACCTCTGTTCACATTTGGTTCAGCAGGTAGCGGACCAGGACAGCTTCTTCAGCCAATTGGCATCGAAGTGGACGACCAAGAGAATGTCTATGTAGCTGATTCTATCAACAGCCGTGTTCAGGTATTCGATAAAAACGGTAAGTTCCTGACTTCCTACGGTCAACCAGCCCTCGATGCATCAGGCAACCCAGTCCCGCCTCCAGGATTAACCGATCCTCCATTCGGCAACCCCCTCGACCTGACTCCAGGCAGATTTAACTGGACAGGTGGCACAGCACTCAAAGATAACAAGCTGTATGTAGGCGATTTCTTCCAAGGTCGCGTTCAAGTATTGGACGTCGTTAAGGATGGGGCAACCAAAGTACCTGAACCTGCTTCACTATTAGGTTTAGGCTTGTTAGGAATTGGCGCTACTGCCAGCACATTGCGGAAAAAGCAGCAAAAGGCAACCTTCAGTATACAGGCAGAACCAGAAAAAGCTGCTGTTTAGACACTCGTAATTTTGTACTTCCTCAACCTTAATTTTGTTTTGCCTCGTTCCCAGGCTGTAGCCTGGGAACGTATTCCTAGAGATATTAGCTCTCTTAGATAACTAAATGCTTATAAAGTAATGGTTTCTGCAAGTTATTTAGAAAAAACAACAATTAGTGCTAGTGACTTACTGCATAATTGGTTGAAGCAACGCCTTAATAGTCAAGCTCTTACCTGGCTAGAACAGAAGATAGAGCAAATCAAAACCGCTGTCAATACGCTAGTATTTTTTAGTGCTTTTAGCGCTGTGCCTCGTCATACAGGCAAAAACGATTTGCAACTGACAAAAGCGGAACTAGAAGCAGCCTGTTCTGCCCGGACAGCTTGGTTTCCTAGTCATTGGAGTGTAGATCAAGCTGCTCGCACCTTACTGGTACTGGCTTTACCACAGGATAATGAACAGAAGTATTTACAAACCTTAGAGCGAGTTTTTACAGCCGCTGATGTAGGAGAGTTAGTCGCACTTTACCAAGCATTACCACTTTTGCCTTACCCAGAAAAGTTTCGTGATCGTGCAGCTGAGGGAGTTCGCAGTAATATGACCGCAGTCTTCAACGCTGTGGCTTTGGAAAATTCCTATTCAGCAGAGTATCTGGGTGATCTTGCTTGGAATCAGATGGTATTGAAAGCCCTATTTGTGGGCAGCCCTTTACATCTGGTTCAAGGGCTTGACCAGCGTGCAAATCCAGAACTAGCTAGAATGCTAGTTGATTATGCCCATGAACGTTGGGCAGCAAAGCGTACAGTATCTCCGGAACTCTGGCGACTGGTAGGGCGATTTGCTAATGATGCGATGTTCGCTGATTTGGAGCGAGCAATACAAGACCCCGATCCGGTTCAACAAGCAGCGGCGGCGATCGCCACTTCTGAGTGTCCTTTACCACAGGCTCAAACACTCCTTGCCCGTTATCCAAACATACAAGCCGAAATTCAAGCAGGGCATTTGACTTGGAATAGCTTAATTATTTCGTAGTCACCGCTCAAGCGCTGACTACAAGTTTATAACTATTTTTGTAAAAATGAACACTACTCCTATGATGTATATAGATCCTCACATTCACATGAGTTCCCGCACAACCGACGATTACCAAAAGATGCGGGACTCTGGCATTGTCGCTGTGATTGAACCTGCTTTCTGGTTTGGACAACCTCGTACGAGCGTTGGATCATTCCAAGATTACTTTAGCAGCTTAGTGGGATGGGAGCGATTCCGTGCGGATCAATTTGGTATCAAACACTACTGTACAATCGGCTTGAACTCCAAAGAAGCCAATAATGAATTATTGGCAGAGCAAGTCATGGAACTTTTGCCTTTATACGCTTGCAAAGAAGGAGTTGTAGCCATTGGTGAAATTGGTTACGATGACATGACTCCACAAGAAGACAAATACTTTCGCTTGCAGCTAGAACTCGCAAGAGAACTGGATATGCTGGTGATGATTCACACACCTCACCGGAATAAAAAAGCAGGCACCAGTCACAGTATGGATGTTTGTATCGAGCATGGCTTAGATCCATCAAAAGTGATTGTAGATCACAACAACGAAGAAACTGTGCAAGAAGTTTTAGATCGGGGCTTTTGGGCAGCTTTTACAATTTACCCCAATACCAAAATGGGGAATGCCCGCATGGTTGAGGTTGTACGCCAGTACGGATGCGATCAGATCATCGTAGACAGCAGTGCTGATTGGGGTGTGAGCGATCCACTCGCAGTTCCTAAAACTGCTCAACTCATGCGAGAAAGGGGAATTCCAGAAGCGCATATACGAGCTGTCTGTTACGAAAATGCACTTGCTGCTTATAGCCAAAGTGGTCAAATGCAGGAGTCAGACTGGCTTAACCCATCACCCATCGACCAGCGACAACTATTTAACGGTAACTCGGTACTCCGGGGACAAAAACCCGTTATTGAGTCTCCCACTCGTGAATATGCATTGATCGAGTAAAAAGTTAACAGTCCTCATGGACATTTGCCCACCAGCAACTATTTCTCCCAGCCTACGGCGACCTACGGTCCACTAGCCCCTAAAAGGGGCGCTGCGCAAACGTTAACGCTCCGCTAACACTTTCTCCCTTTCTCCCTCCTTGCTATGAACGCTGCAACCTTAAATTCTTCTCGCTTTTGGGCATATCTCCAGTTACTCCGACCTGCTAACATTGTTACCGCGTGGGCAGATATTCTCGCTGGTTTCGCTGCCTCAGGATGCATTGTCTTTATTACCCCATCTTCTTCTGATTTGATATCACTTGCATGGTTGGTTTTAGCAACAACAGGTTTATATGGCGGTGGTATTGTTTTTAATGATGTCTTTGATGCGGAAATAGACGCTGTTGAAAGACCTGAACGACCTATTCCCAGTGGTAGAGCATCTCAATTGACAGCATCTATTCTAGGAAGTTTACTTTTGAGTATTGGCATACTAGCAGCCTGTCAAGTGACCTGGTTGAGTGCCACTCTCGCTTGTGGGATTGCTGCTGCTGCGATTCTCTACGATGCATATAGCAAACATCACCCTATTTTTGGCCCGCTCAATATGGGGGTTTGTCGCGGTGGCAACCTCATGCTTGGTGTGAGCGCAGTTTCACCAATGGTATCAAACTATTGGTTTTTAGCGCTGATTCCCATTGTTTACATTGCTGCCATAACAACCCTTAGCCGAGGTGAAGTTCATGGGGGTAAGAGTACTACTGGTGTGTTCACACTTGTGCTAATTGGCACAGTCATAGCTGGACTGTTAGGATTAAGTTTGTTAAAGAATTATCACCTGCTTGCAGTTTTGCCATTCATTTTGTTGCTAGCTGTGCGAGTGTTACTACCTTTTATTAAGGCAGTGAGCAAACCATCTCCAGAAAACATCCGCACAGCCGTGGGTGCAGGAGTCTTGTCACTCATTGTTTTAGACGCCGCAGTCGCTGCTGGTTTTGCTAGCTTGCCATATGGATTACTGGTTCTGAGTCTGTTACCAATTTCAATGGCTTTGTCACAAATATTTGCTGTTACTTGAGGCACACGTTAAAATTCTATCTTAGAGCTTATATCAGGAGTAAACATTAGAGAATATGCTGGATTTATACTACCCAGCTTAGCCTCATACCGCTACTCACCGTGCATCTTGTAAGAAAACGACAAAACTCACACCTTCGATTTGACCTTACCCAACAAAGAAACGGATAATGCGGATTCTCATTTATTCTTACAACTATCATCCAGAGCCAATCGGAATTGCCCCTTTAATGACCGAACTGGCAGAAGGACTGGTAAAGCAAGGTCACCAAGTGCGAGTGATTACAGGAATGCCTAACTATCCCCAACGGGAGATCTACCAAGAGTATCGAGGCAAGTGGTACATGACCGAACAAAAAAACGGCGTGACCATCCAGCGTAGTTATTTACGGATTAAATCTAAACCAAACCTGATAGATAGATTGCTCTTGGAGTTGAGCTTTGTGTTTACAAGCTTGCCACAAGCTCTCAACGGTTGGCAAGCTGATGTTATTCTCCTGACAGTACCACCACTATTGGTCTCCTTACCAGCAACGCTACTTGGTTGGTTACACAACTGTCCAGTCATACTAAATGTACAAGATATATTACCAGAAGCCGCTGTGCGGATGGGGCTAATTAAAAACAAATTGATGATTCGTGCATTGAGGGCGATCGAACAATTTGCATATCGTAGCGCACACACTATTAGCGTGATTGCCGATGGATTTGTTGAGAATTTAGTTGACAAGGGAGTCCCAGCTCAAAAAATTGTTTGCATTCCCAATTGGGTGAATGTGAATTTTATCCGCCCCTTACCAAAAAAGGGCAACCCATTTCGCATAGCCAATCAACTCCAAGATAAATTTGTTGTGCTTTACTCCGGCAACATTGCCTTAACACAAGGATTGGAAACAGTCATCGAAGCTGCATCTAGGCTGCGTCACATACCACAAATCGTCTTTGTTATTGCTGGAGAAGAAAAAGCATTGAAAAGATTGGAGGCATTTTGTCAAAAATGTGGGGCTGACAACGTGTTGCTTGTACCTTTGATGCCGCGAGAAAAACTACCCGAAATGCTTGCAGCGGCCGATGTGGGTTTGGTGGTGCAAAAGCGCAATGTCATCTCCTTCAATATGCCTTCCAAAATCCCACTGTTGTTGGCTAGCGGTCGTCCGATTGTCGCTTCTGTTCCCGTCTCTGGTACAGCAGCACGGGCAGTGCGTAACAGTGGCGGCGGCATAGTTGTCGCACCAGAATCACCAGAAGCGCTAGCAGAAGGAATCGTGGATTTGTATAACAATCCAGCAAAAGCTGCAAAGCTGGGTTACTTTGCAAGGCTGTTTGCTGTAGAACACTATTCGTTTGAGCAAGCCTTAGCTGAGTACAAAGCCCTATTTAGCGAAGTTGTTGCTACAAGCTCCGAATCACCTTCTTTAGGTATGTTACCAAAATTGACCGCTAGTGAATCGATTATTGATATTTAACTTATTCTCATTCCGAGGCAGTGTGCCCTAGGTATAAGGGCGCGAATGACGGCTTTGTTGTTACTAGGCGACTGGTGTTAGGCTTCTGGCGTGCGCTTTGCGCATACCCGGAAGGGGGTCTTTCCCGTGGTAGCACCTACTTTTGATTAGTCATCAGTCAGTCTTGACGTTAGAGCGTCTTTATGTGGTTTGCATCTGTTGATTTGTTCTAAAAACCTATGACCCAAGAATTGTTTAAGCAAACAGATCAAAACCTGTATGATCTGCTGCGCGATACTCACACAGCAAGCCTTGCCCTTGGGAGCGATGGCGATCGCCATACACTTTTAACAGCATCACAAATTTCACCTATACAAGAACAACTGGCAACTCTCGCCTCCTCACTTGCTCAAGCTGGTGTTCCTGAATCAGTTTGGGTAAATTTAGTTAACAGTTGTTATGCAGCCCTTTCCACTGTTGCCTCATATTCGTCTACACAGATAACACCCCGGAAAATCACCATCATAGGTGGGCGTGGCAGAATGGGTAGATTCTTTACCCAGCAACTGACAGCTGCTGGTCACAATGTCAGTATTCTCGAAAATGAAGACTGGGAATATGCAGATAAGCTCCTCAGTTGTGCTGAATTTGTGATCATCTGTGTTCCAATTCAATGGACAACAGATGTTATAAAGCGTGCGGCCCAATATCTTGCACCAACCACAGCACTTTGTGACATCACAAGTCTCAAAACTGAGCCGATGTCAGCGATGCTTGAATACCATCGTGGTCCGGTTATGGGATTACATCCCATGTTTGGCCCAAATGTCAAATCCTTTGCAGGACACAAGGTAATAGCCTGTTCAGGTCGGAACGACGATTCATTTGAGTGGTTATTAGACTTTATCAAAAGTCAGGGTGGGGAAGTCATAGTCTCAACACCTGAAGAACATGACTACATGATGGTGATTATTCAGGCAACAAGGCACTTCTCCCGATTTAGCGTTGGTGTTTTCTTAGCACAAGAAGAAATTGACATAGAGCGCAGTTTGTGCGTCTCAACTGCCAGCTACCGTCAAGAAATAGACATCATCAAGCGTTTGTTTACTCAAAGCCCAGACTTATGTGTAGACATTATGCTGGCTACACAAGATAGATGTCATGCCATTGCTAAATTAGCCGATACTTATGAGCGTTTGGCAAGCTTAGTCGCACACAAAGATCGAGCTGCAATCATCCAGGAATTTGAAACTGCTCAAAGCTTTTTTGGTAAGGAAAGCATTACTTCTGCCAACCTGAGTCACGAAAAGTATGCTGATCGACATCTATCAAGATACCCTTCGGGTTCGCAGTCGCCTACGCATGGATTCTACTAAGTTACGACTGCAATTGAACGATAACGCTCTTGCCGATAGAGTTCTAGCTAAGTCAACATTTGCTCGATTGAATGGCATCACTAGCGTACCTTTTTACGTTATCAACAACAAAGTCAAGGTTAACGGTTCACACTCAAGCGAGGTGTTCCTTCAAGCTTTAAATCGTGCCGCGCTTCTAGAAATATCCGCAAAAATATGGTAATTGACATCAAGCAAAAGGCTACACTTAATTTGCAACCCATCCGGCAAAGTTTCTCACTCACCTTCCAGTACAAGGTGCACTTCACCAATAATGTGTTTGATCTGAAAAATTCCCTGCTGGCACAAGTGATTGCTGCCGATGGGGAAGTAGGACCAAAAAAAGTTTTAGCAGTTGTAGATTCAGGATTGTTGGAGTCTCGACGGACGCTACTCAAGCAAATTGCTGCTTATTGCGATCGCCATCCAGATACACTTAAACTTCTTGCCGATCCAATCATCATCACAGCAGGAGAAGCAGCCAAAAACGATCCAAATGAACTCTCAAAAATTCACAAAATCATAGATGAAGTGGGGCTTTGCCGCCACTCCTACATATTAGGAATTGGTGGTGGTGCTGTATTAGACTTAGTTGGATATGCAGCAGCAACAGCACATCGAGGAATTCGTCTGATTCGTATTCCGACAACAGTGTTGGCACAAAATGATTCTGCTGTTGGCGTAAAAAACGGAATTAACGCCTTTGGCAAAAAGAATTTTCTTGGTACTTTCGCTCCACCCTATGCAGTTTTAAATGATTTTAGCTTCTTAACTTCCCTAAATGACCGTGACTGGCGTTGTGGAATCGCAGAAGCAGTAAAAGTCGCGCTGATCAAGGATGCTGACTTCTTTGAGTACATCAGTACCCACGCTGACGCGCTCATCTGTCGAGACATGAACTCCATGCAAGAAGTCATCTACCGTTGTGCTCAATTGCATATGGATCATATTGCTAACAATGGTGATCCCTTTGAAGTGGGTTCATCTCGTCCATTGGATTTTGGTCACTGGGCAGCACATAAACTTGAGCAGCTGACAAACCATAGATTACGTCATGGGGAAGCAGTGGCGATCGGCATTGCCTTAGACAGTACCTATTCCTACCTGATAGGGCTGCTGTCTCGGTTAGAGTGGCAGCGGATATTAAATACTTTGTTGTCATTAAACTTTGAATTGTACGTACCTGAACTGTCTGAAAAAATAACAGAACTGGAACATCCTCGTTGCTTGTTCCGGGGGCTGAATGAGTTTCGCGAACACCTGGGCGGTGAATTAACTCTCACACTATTGCAAAGTCTTGGTAAAGGTATAGAGGTTCACGAGGTAGATATATCTCTATTTCGGCAAGCAACTTGGTTGTTGGGCGAGTTTTACAATTATTCCTTACCAGCCTCAGGTTGGGAATGTGTGATGTGAAACGGTTGAAAAATTTTGAAAAATACCACAGATGGACACAAATGACACAGATAAACTATCTGCACGGCAGGTGCTACCCTATGGCTGACGCCACGCCTTACGGCTATCGGGAAGCCGCCTCCGGCGTCTACAAGTCGGGCGTTGCCGGACGCTAGATACCTCTGTCGGGAAACCCTCATCAAGTACTGGCTCACGCCACATGCCTCAACGCGCTTAACCCGCGCACGGCACTGTCCTCCCCAACGCACTGCCTCGTCTATCTGTGTCCATCTGTAGTTCCAAACCTCTAAGTAGGCTTTCATCACAAGTTGAGTCAACGATAACAGGCACGATTAAAAATACAGATGAAAATAGAAACAAATCACAACTTTCACCTAACCTACTGCACGAATATTCATCCTGGTGAAGAATGGAGCAAAGTCTTTGCCAACTTAAAGCAATACATTCCTGCACTCAAAGCACAGCTAGCCCCAGAAAAACCCTATGGTATTGGATTGCGTTTAGCAGATGTCGCAACCAGAGAACTGCTACAAGGAAACGCCTTAGCCGAGTTTCAGTCATGGTTAACAGAACTTGACTTATACGTGTTTACCTTAAATGGTTTTCCCTTCGGTGGATTTCATTGGCAGGTTGTCAAAGACCAAGTTTATGCACCAGACTGGTCTAAGCAGGAGCGATTGGAGTATACCCTACGACTGGTAAATATCCTGGCACAACTCTTGCCCGCCGATATGGAGGGTAGCATTTCTACACTACCGTTGTCATATAAACCTTGGTTCAAAGGAAATCAACTTTTCCTGACGTCATTAACAAGTAGTGCCAGCCTCAACTTAGCACAGGTCGTGGCACAAATGGCACGCATCCGAAGCGAAACAGGAAAACTCCTGCACATAGATTTAGAACCAGAACCAGATGGATTGATAGAAAATGCGGCTGAAGTGGTTGATTATTTCCAGACGCAGTTGTTGCCGATTGGGGGAGAATATTTAACAAAGCATCTGGGGATTTCTTTAGAAGCAGCTGAAGCTCTAATACTAGAACACGTCCGTGTTTGTTATGATACGTGCCACTTTGCTGTGGAGTATGAAAACCCAGTTTCGGTTTTCAAGCAATTTCAAGCAGCAGGAATTCAAGTTGGTAAAATTCAAATCAGTGCTGCGTTGCAAGTGAACATACCCAACGATATAGAACAGCGCTCTTTAGTGAAAAAGCGGTTACTTCCTTTTGCTGAGTCTACGTACTTACATCAAGTCATAGCCCGCGAAAGTACAGGACGCTTACGTCATTATACAGATTTGGAAAAGGCTTTACCAGATTTGGATAATACCACAGATCGTGAATGGCGGATTCACTTTCATGTCCCGATTTTTATCCATGATTACCAACTGTTCCAATCTACTCAAGACGACATTTCTACCGTGTTAGACTTGCTGCAAATCAATCATGCCTGTAGCCACCTGGAAATTGAAACTTATACTTGGGAAGTGCTGCCGACTGAGATGAAACTAGATTTACTAGCATCAATCCAACGAGAGTATGAGTGGGTGTTATCAAAAATGTTAGTGAATAGCAGTCCTTTAGATTTGATCAGCTGTTAAGCTTCCTACTGAATTATAAAGTTATTTACATCAGACTATGAATAAAACTGTTGTTCTCAACGTAGTAGGATTAACGCCTAGTCTACTGGGAGAGAATACACCGTCGCTGTCACGTTGGGCGGCTTCTGGGAAAGTGAGTGCGATCACCCCCGTGTTACCTGCTGTCACCTGCACCGCTCAAGCAACCTATCTCACAGGCAAAATGCCGAATGAACATGGCATTGTTGCTAATGGGTGGTACTTTCGCGACGAGTGTGAAGTAAAATTTTGGCGACAATCTAACAAACTCGTTCAGGCTCCTAAAGTGTGGGACATAGCACGCTCGTTAGATCCATCTTTTACCTGCGCCAATTTGTTTTGGTGGTACAACATGTACTCGTCAGCGGACTATACAGTGACTCCCCGACCAATGTATCCGGCTGATGGGAGAAAAATTCCCGACATTTATACACAGCCTCATGAATGGCGATCCCAACTCCAAGCTGAACTAGGTCAGTTTCCTCTGTTTAATTTCTGGGGTCCTAACACATCCATTGCTTCTACTAAGTGGATCGCTAAGAGCGCCAAGTGGGTAGAAGAAAGCTGCGATCCAACGCTGACTTTAATTTACCTGCCTCATCTGGACTATTGCTTGCAAAAGTTTGCTCCTGAGGACAAGCGAGTCACCAAGAATTTACAAGAAATTGACGCTGTTTGCGGCGATTTGATTCAGTACTACGAAAATCGAGGTGCTCAAGTTATTGTTTTGTCAGAATACGGTATTACACCCGTATCCCAACCCGTCCACCTCAATCGGAAACTGCGGGAAAATGGTTTGCTAACCGTGCGTGAGGAATTGGGGCGAGAACTGCTTGATCCCGGTGCAAGTCAGGCTTTTGCTGTCGCTGACCATCAAATTGCTCATGTTTATGTGAATGACCCGTTTTATATTCCTAAAGTGCGATCGCTCTTAGAAGACACCCACGGTGTTGCTCAAGTTTTAGGCGAAGACGAAAAGCCAGCTTACGGTCTGAATCACTCAAGGTCAGGAGAATTAGTGGCGATCGCAAATTCAGATGCTTGGTTTACATACTACTATTGGCTTGATGACAATCGTGCCCCTGATTTTGCCAGAACAGTTGATATTCATCGTAAGCCTGGTTATGATCCTGTGGAATTATTCATCGAGCCGGATATCAAATTTCCCCAGTTCAAAATTGGTTTAAAACTGCTGAAAAAACAGCTTGGTTTTCGCTACTTAATGGATGTTATTCCCTTAGATCCTACTTTAGTGCGTGGCTCTCATGGTTGTGTCACTGCTCCTCCTGCCAATAGACCATTATTTATGACTCGCCAAACTCACTTACTTGAGTCTGAATCAATAGCCGCCAGAGATGTTTGTCACTTAATTCTTAAACACCTTGAATAAAAATTTTTAAAAAAAATTATAACTTTGGGTAGAAGCGACACAATACACTCATATACTTTTAGGAATTGTATCTAGTCACAATAGTATGAGCCAAAGATTTGACACATCTATCAAAAAATTGTTCATATCTCATTGCTTAACATTTAGATACGCTAATCTCATACCAAGTAGCATTCAAATCTAAAACTTTGCTTGAGGTTTTGACTGTTGACACTAAATAGTTAGCATTCAAAAGTTGAAAGTATAAGCTTGTTACCTGATTGAATGTAACATCATATTCCAACAGGTTTATTAGTTCGTTTTATTTAGGCAATAAAATTCTTATTTGAATAGACAACTAGAATGACACCCAGTTTTGGACAAGTTCTATGTGTGATTTCTTGCTGATCACAGCTTGTATGATTTTTTTAGTGTGAATATATAGTTACATAGTTTAGATACACAATAATTTAGAATAATTAGTCATTTCACCACTTGCTACAACGCGCCTAACGCCCAAAAATCAAGTGGTTCCCAATGACTGATGACTACTTCAGAGAAATAGCGCATGATTGTTGATTCTCATTCCTACACAACTGTTGGCGGTATAAATATATTTCGCTCAATCAGTGAAGTACAGACGGACACAGCTCTCGACGAAATTTTGTTTCACCTGAACTCTCAGCGTGGAGGTTTACTCAAAAGTAGCTACGAGTATCCAGGGAGATATAAAAGGTGGGCGATTGGATTTGTTAATCCACCACTGGAGGTGACAACACGTGAGAACACTTTCACGCTAAGAGCGCTCAACAATAGAGGCAAAGTGCTTCTACCAGTTCTTTTGACGCGATTGTCGGCGCATTCTCAACTTCAAGAGGTTGAATTAGAGAATCATGACATCAAGGGTTTTGTCAAGCCAGCTGTGCAACTATTTGTAGAAGAAGAGCGCAGTAAGCAACCTTCTGCATTCACACTTATCCGCGATATCCTCCATACTTTCTCTAGTAATGAAGACGAGCATTTAGGACTGTATGGAGCATTTGGATATGACTTGGTATTCCAGTTTGAACCCATTCCCAGGCGTTTAGAGCGTCCCACAGATCAACGGGATTTAGTACTGTATCTACCAGATGAACTACTGATTGTTGACTACTACTCGCAACGATCATACCGTATACAGTACGAGTTTGAAACAGGGCATGGTAGTACCAAAAATCTTCCACGAACAGGTGACTCGGTTGATTATAAAGGAGAGCGCCATGTTCCCGTTCTAGCTTCTGACCATAAATCAGGAGAGTATGCAAATCAAGTAAAAGTCGCACTAGATTACTTTCGTCGGGGAGACTTATTTGAAGTTGTTCCCAGTCAAAGCTTTTTTGAATCCTGTGAACAACCACCGAGCAAACTATTCCAAACACTACAGCAAATCAATCCCAGTCCCTATGGGTTTATATTTAACTTAGGTGGAGAGTATCTGATCGGTGCATCTCCAGAAATGTTTGTGCGAGTCGAAGGTAGGCGTGTAGAGACTTGCCCAATCAGTGGGACAATTACCCGAGGACAAGATGCTCTAGATGATGCTGAGCAGATTCGTCAACTCCTCAACTCTGGAAAGGAAGAAGCTGAACTGACCATGTGTACAGACGTGGATCGTAATGACAAATCACGGATTTGCGAACCAGGCTCGGTACAAGTGATTGGTCGTCGTCAAATAGAATTGTATAGCCACTTGATTCACACAGTGGATCATGTAGAAGGATTATTAAGACCAGAATTTGATGCTTTGGATGCCTTTTTGAGCCATACTTGGGCAGTCACAGTCACAGGCGCACCCAAACGCTCAGCAATCCAGTTTATCGAAAACCATGAGCGGAGTGCTCGACGTTGGTATGGTGGCGCTGTTGGTTACTTAAACTTCAACGGCGATTTTAACACCGGATTGATTTTGCGGACAATTCGGTTAAAAGACTCAATCGCCGAGGTGAGAGTTGGCGCTACAATTCTTTATGACTCCTTGCCATCAGCAGAAGAACAAGAGACAATGACTAAAGCTGCGGCTTTATTTGAGACAATTCGTCGCGCGAAGCAGGAAAAAAAATCAGAAGAATCTCAGCTAACAAAATTGAGCGCCTGCATCCAAGATGTTGAACCTAGTAAGCGCATCTTACTCATCGACTACGAAGATTCATTTGTTCACACACTCGCAAATTACATCCGCCAAACCGGTGCTACAGTCACAACACTACGTCATGGTTTCTCAGAATCGCTGTTTGACACAGAACGTCCAGACTTAGTTGTTCTATCTCCTGGTCCTGGTAGACCGAATGATTTTCGTGTTCCAGAAACTGTCCAGGCTTGCTTACGTCGGCAAATTCCACTTTTTGGAGTCTGTCTAGGACTTCAAGGCATTGTTGAATCGTTTGGTGGAGAACTGGGAGTTCTCAACTATCCTCAACATGGCAAGTCTTCACGGATTTTTGTCAACGATTCAAATTCTGTCCTGTTCAAGGGTTTGCCAGAATCGTTTTCTGTGGGTAGATATCATTCCTTGTTTGCCTTACCGGAAAAATTGCCAGCACAACTGAACGTAACAGCCATTTCTCATGACCATGTGATCATGGCAATTGAGCATCAAACACTTCCTATAGCAGCTGTGCAATTTCATCCAGAATCCATTATGACTCTGGCAGGAGAACTTGGTCTGGCAATTATTAAAAACGTAGTGCGTGCATACACCCAAACTCAAGAGTCAATAGTCATTCGTTAAAATCACTCCCTCATCTGGTAAGCAGCATATGAGTAACTCAGTCGCTACTGCTAATGTCCGTCCACGCCACATTCTCGAAGAGATTGTGTGGTACAAGAAGCAAGAGGTCGCACAAATGCGGCAAGAACTGCCACTAGCGACTTTGCAACAGCAGTTAAATGCTGCTCCAAGTGTACGAGATTTTCTAACGACTTTAAAGCAAAATCCTCATCAACCAAGCTTGATTGCAGAGGTTAAGAAAGCTTCGCCGAGTCGTGGAGTTCTCCGGGCTGACTTTGATCCAGTGGCGATCGCCCAAGCTTATGAGCAAGGTGGTACAGCTTGTCTATCTGTTTTGACTGACACTAAGTTCTTTCAAGGCAGTTTTGATAACCTGCGTAATATCAGACAGCAAGTTGCACTTCCACTACTGTGTAAAGAGTTTATCATCGATATCTACCAAATCTATTATGCACGGGTAGCAGGCGCAGACGCTGTACTGCTGATTGCTGCCATCCTTAGCGATGAAGCACTTCAAGACTTTTTGCGCGTGATTCACGATTTGGGAATGAAAGCTTTGGTAGAAGTTCATACCTTAGCTGAACTGGATCGAGTGCTAAAACTTGATGACCTGCGCTTAGTGGGGATCAATAATCGCAATCTAGAAGATTTTACTGTGGATATCAGACTCACTCAGCAACTTGTAGAAGAGCGACGCTCAAAGTTGCAAAGCTTTGGTATTACCATAGTCAGTGAGTCTGGTTTATATACTCCTGCTGATTTATCATTTGTCGCCCAAGCGGGTGTTCGTGCCGTTTTGGTAGGAGAGTCGTTAGTCAAACAAGCTGATCTACAGCAGGCTGTGCGTAGTCTGCTCAACTCCTAGCACCTCACAGTAGTGACAAAGGAAAAACGGGCATGAAAGCTATGGTGATAACAGGCTTCGGAAGTCCAGAAGTTTTTGCTCAGCGCGAGGTGGATAAGCCGATACCAGGTAAAAACGAAGTTTTGGTCAAGGTTTATGCAACATCAGTTAATCCTGCTGATTGTGGAGTACGCCAAGGACTGTTTGGATCTAGGATAAAACTACCTGCAATTCTCGGCTACGACGTTTCAGGAGTCGTTGAGGCGATTGGAGAAAACGTCAGAGATTTTCAGGTCGGTGACGAAGTCTATTACGCCATAGGACTTATGGATGGTCAGGGTGCAAATACTGAATATCATGTCATTAATGAGTCAATTCTTACCAAAAAACCCGCCAATTTATCGCATACAGAAGCGGCTAGTGTGCCGGTGGCGGGCGGTACAGCATGGGCTGCTTTGTTCGATAGAGCAAGTCTTAAAGTAGGCGAGACCATACTGATTCATGGTGGTGCAGGGGGTGTAGGCTGCTTCGCTATCCAAATTGCCAAAGCAGCAGGTGCTTATGTTTACACAACCTGCGGCAGTTATGATTTTGATTTGGTGAAGTCTATCGGTGCAGATAGAGTGATAGACTACCGTAACGAAAACTTTATCGACATTATCTTGAAAGAAACGGGTGGTGAAGGAGTTGATGTGACTTTTTCTACCGTACCAGGCGAAGTTTTAGCCCAAAGCCTAACAGTAACGAAAGTTGAGGGTCGCGCTGTGACAGTCACAGGCGTACAGGGTGACCTTAACCCAGCTATTTTCAAAAATATTACAGTTCACTTTGTACACTTAGAAAATGCCCGCCCGAAACTCGAAGCTTTGAGAAAGCTCATTGAACGGGGTCAAATCAAACCTGTGGTTGGAATGACGTTTCCTCTAAGTCAAATTGCCCAAGCCCATCAAAAACTTGAGAAAGGGGGCAAAGGTGTACGCGGTAAGATTGTTGTGCAAGTTGCTGACTCGTAGTAGGCGATTGCAACACTGACTACTAAACCAATACTCATTACTTAGGTGCATTATTCTGATGAGTTCCATTTCCCAACGTTTTCAATCTTTAAGAGATCGCAATCAGCGCGCTTTAATTCCCTTCATCACAGCTGGAGATCCTGACTTACAAACCACAAAAGAAGCTTTACGCATCTTAGACAGCAATGGTGCTGACTTTATTGAACTCGGTGTTCCTTACTCTGATCCACTAGCAGATGGTCCTGTGATCCAAGCGGCTGCTACTCGTGCGTTGCACAAGGGAACTAAGTTAGAGCATGTGTTAGAGATTGTTGCCGATGTGAGTCCAAACTTGCAAGCGCCGATCATTTTATTTACTTACTACAATCCAATTCTCAATCGGGGTGTTGAGTCGTTTCTGGCGCAACTCGCCAAGGTTGGAGTACGGGGATTAGTCGTACCAGACTTGCCGTTAGAAGAAGCAGAATATCTAATTAACACGGCTGCAGAATTTGGAATAGAAGTCATTTTACTTGTCGCTCCTACCAGTTCCAAAGAGCGAATTGAGGCGATCGCCAAGCAATCCCAAGGATTTATCTACCTTGTAAGTGTGACTGGTGTGACTGGTGTTCGCTCCCAACTACAAGATCGCGTCAAAACCTTACTAACCCAGATGCGAAGCATAACTGATAAACCGATTGGTGTTGGCTTTGGCATCTCTGGACCAGAACAGGCACGTCAGGTAAGCGATTGGGGCGCAGATGGTGTTATTGTTGGCAGTGCCTTTGTTCAAAGATTAGCAAATGGTAGTCCCACAGAAGGACTGCAAGCTGTTGAACAACTTTCTCAAGAATTGAAAGCCGCAATTGCCCAACCGTCTCTTCAAACGGTAGGTTCAATACAGTGAACAGTTATCAGTTATCAGTCAAAAACAACTGTTGACTGTTAACTATTATTAAGACTCCTGAAAAGTTACTAGAAGCTAAGAGGTTATATCTAGTGGTTAGCATCTCAGATATCAATAATAAAGTTGAATTGGCGACTGCAAGACCCGACTCCTTGGGGAGATTCGGAAAGTTCGGCGGTAAGTATGTTCCTGAAACCTTAATGCCCGCATTAAGTGAATTGGAAACAGCATATGAGCAATACCGCAACGAGCCAAGCTTCCAAGCAGAGTTACAAAATTTACTAAAAGACTATGTGGGACGCTCCACTCCCTTATATTTTGCCGAGCGTCTCACTACACACTACGCTCACAGTGATGGCACAGAACCACAAATCTATCTCAAGCGGGAAGATTTAAATCATACAGGTGCTCACAAAATTAATAATGCTTTAGGTCAGGTGTTGTTGGCAAAGCGCATGGGTAAGCAACGCATTATCGCTGAAACCGGAGCCGGTCAACATGGGGTCGCAACTGCGACCGTGTGCGCTCGCTTTGGTCTACAATGCGTGATTTACATGGGCATCCAGGATATGCAACGCCAAGCCCTGAATGTGTTTCGGATGAAACTGATGGGGGCAGAAGTCCGTCCAGTAGAGGCGGGTACTGGAACACTCAAAGATGCAACCTCCGAGGCGATTCGGGACTGGGTGACAAACGTGGAAACGACTCACTACATCCTCGGTTCTGTTGCAGGTCCCCATCCGTACCCGATGATAGTACGCGATTTCCACGCTGTGATTGGTAAAGAAACTCGCGCTCAGTCTCAAGAAAAATGGGGAGGAATACCTGATATTCTCTTGGCTTGTGTTGGCGGTGGTTCCAATGCGATTGGACTGTTCCATGAGTTTGTGGATGAACCATCTGTGCGCCTGATTGGAGTTGAAGCAGCGGGTGAAGGTGTTGACACCCAGAAGCACGCAGCAACTTTAACACTGGGACGAATCGGCGTGTTGCACGGGGCTATGAGCTATGTACTGCAAGATGATGATGGTCAGGTTATCGAAGCACATTCGATTAGTGCTGGTTTGGACTATCCAGGGGTTGGTCCTGAGCATAGCTATCTCAAGGAACTTGGTCGCGCGGAGTACTACAGCGTCAGCGATTCTGAAGCTTTGGAGGCGTTGCAGCTTTTGTCTCAACTAGAAGGAATTATTCCAGCTTTGGAAACCGCTCATGCGATCGCCTATTTAGCAAAGCTGTGTCCTCAGTTAAATGGTAGTCCTCGGATTGTCATAAACTGCTCAGGCAGAGGCGACAAGGATGTGCAAACTGTTGCTAAAATCCTCAATTCTTAATCTTTGTCCAAATATTAGGGACTATTGACTATTTGAAACGCAGTTATAGCAGTCCTAAATGAGATTGTAAATTGTCTCATGAGGGCGCTTAACAGGGAACAGGGAACGCTTAACAGGGAACAGGAATTGTTTATAAATGATTTAGGATTGCTATATCTATTCAGTAGCTAGTCAGTTTGGTTCAGGAATTGTCAGTTTTGGGTAAAGTCGTTGATCGCAGATCCACACCCGATCAACGTAGTTTAGTAGCTTCAGGACAGGTGTAGGAAGTAAAGTGTAGTATTTTGTGTTTTTAACAGAGATATAGGAATCCGGTTTGATTTCTGAACAGCTCGTCAGGGCAGGGAACAGGGAACAGGGAACAGGGAAAAAGCAATACAGGTATACTGAGTTTTTTTCAAAAATCAAATAGGAGTCCTATATTAATACTTTTGAGTTAGGGGGAAAGGGAAAAATTCATCCTTTGCCTCTTTCGCTTTAACGTTTTCCCAAGTAGCAAGGAAAATGAGTAGTGCTTATCCGAAAAGTATAGCCAGAGGTACTGCTATAAATTGAGCAGAAAAAACTATAATTGTCGATGTTCAACATCTTTCCAACGATATATTTTTACACTTATATTTTTTATATTTAACTAATAGAAAAATAACATAAAAAAATCTAAAAAAATGACAAATAAATCAAAAGAATTTTGATTGATAATTTTCTGAAAATTGCTTATTTTTTAGAGATAGTAGCGTTAATTACAGTTTTCATTAAGTGCTCTCTACATTCATTGGAGAATTTCCGAAACAAAGCCATTATTGATTTGTAATGCCCAGATAAATAATTACTAGTTTTGGCAATAACAGAGCAAGAAAAAATTAAAAAGACAGGCTTATTTTTTGCCTAGATTATATGCCTGTGCTTTCGTAACTTTTCACCTGGAAATAGGAGGATTCTCTCTAATGGCAACTGACAACAATAGTAGTGGTGATCTCGGGAGTGTACTGCAACAATCTCCCTGGGGTCGCTTGAGTGAAGTTACTTCTACTGAGAACGTATTAGAAGGCTTTAGCAATGCTACTGGTGGTGGTACGATCGGTGGCGCTCCCAGTGGTGCTGGTAGCGGTAGCCCCTTTACTAACTTTGGTAACCCGAATGCTGCTGGTAGCCCGCTTACTGGTGGTATCAACCCTTGGGCTGCTATTGGCACTAGTAGTGGCAGTGCTCCCT
This sequence comes from Brasilonema angustatum, assembly GCF_059505445.1. NCBI lineage: Bacteria > Bacillati > Cyanobacteriota > Cyanophyceae > Nostocales > Scytonemataceae > Brasilonema > Brasilonema angustatum. The sequence continues at coordinate 90,637 of NZ_JCACKO010000146.1, forward strand.
CTGGTGGCGGTAGCACTGACGTGTTGACTGGCGCTTCCTCTGATGGCAGTGCTGGCGGGTTCAGTGGCGGCAGCCAAGGTGGCATCGATTTTGGAAGCGCAACCGATTCGTTGTCGTTTCAGAACAGAATACTGATTGATCAATACCTAGCTGCTGGTCCTACTGCCGAAAGTACAGATGTGTTGTCATGGCAACTGACGAATAATGTTGTCAACGGGGTTTCCAGCCTGGGTAGCACATCAGCTGTAAATGGTGACAGCAGCAGCGGCGGCTTTGATCCTAACAGCATCGGCAGCTTTGGTGGTGGCAACCAGTTTGGTGGTGGCAACCAGTTTGGTGGTGGCATCCCGTTTGCTTAAAGTTTCACCTTGAAAGAAAAATTGTTGGGTTAACCAATACCTAAGGCAACCCTACATCATTCCAAGACCTACTAGCCAAACTAGTCTCCTGTGAGGAAACCAAAGAAGAAACTTAGAGACCGATCTAGCTTGCTTTCTTTAGTTTCCCTAGTTCAACAACATTTTTGTTCTAACAATAGGAGGATTTTTAGTCATGGCAACTTCTAACACTAACTCTGCTGCTAGTAGTGACAGTGTTTTTCCGCAGTTATCATCCAATTTTTTGGAGAACATGCGGACAGACATTTCAACCTTTACTGACATTGTCAACCAATATAGAAGTGACAACGCCGATGCAAGTGACGATCAGCCTCTGGCACCTGTGGTTGATTTGGTGAATGCAGTCTATGGCAGCGATTCACCCTTCTTAAATGGCAATGCCAGTGCATCTAGTGGTAAGGACACAGTTGTTGGTAATGACAGTGTGTTAAGTGGTAGCAGTCCAGTGACTGATAGTAGCAGTGTGTTTCCTTTGCGTTCTGAGATTTGGAAGCAAGTAAAAGCTGATATCTTAAGCTCTGACAACCTTGCTAATCAGAATTCTGGTGTCGGCAGTCAGCTTCCGCAATCATCAACTGAAGTCTTGCAACTGTTCGTGAATGACATCACAACTTTGAGTCAAGCTATTGATTCATTGCACTCTGGGAACAATGCGATCGCTAGTACTAGCACTCCGATTATTTAACGTCCCAGTTTGAAGTCAAAAATGTTGGGTTGACCGGTAAAAGGATCAACCCAACAACATTCCAAGATCTACTAGCCAATAAATAGCCTGCACTTAAAAAACCAAAGACTAAAGCAATAAGGCAGGCTTTATGTATTTAATTTCCCACATTTTACGAGGTTTGAGTCCTAAAAATTAGGAGGATTATTTTTATATGACAACTTCTACCGTTAATCCTGACACCAATTCAGTTTTTCCCCCAGCTACTGATCTAGCTGGTGTTAGCAACTACTCGGCTGGTAGTGTAGCACCAGTTTCAGATCCCCTAACTACTGGTGGCAGTTCCCTACCGGTTGACACTTATTCTGCTAGCACCTTTGTGCCTACTGATAGCACCTCTTTGCCTACTGATAGCACCTCTTTGCCTACTGATAGCACCTTTGTGCCTACAGCTAGCACCTTTGTGCCTACAGCTAGCACCTCTGCTCCTACTGCTAGCAGTCTGGCTCCAATCAGTAACACCAACTCATCTGCAAGTGGTACTAACACCTTAGCCAGCAGCAGCAACTTGTTTGCTAGCAGCTCAGGTACTAGCGCTGTTGGTGGTAGCAGCAACACGTTTTCTAGCATCTTAGGTGCTAGCGACTTAAGTAGTACCGGCTTAGGATCTGGCAGCACCAACACCTTTGCTGGTGCTGCAAACAATCCGTATGCTGGTGGTGGCGGTCAACCTTTCGCTAGTCTTGGCAACGTAGTTGTTGGTGAGAGTCAATGGATCATCGGTAAAGAAAATACACCGGAAAGATTTTCAAAAGCGATAAATTTTACTGTCGAGCAGTTGGTTGACTCAGTCATGGACAAACTGAGTTACAAAATATCTCAGAGTGGCATTACTATTTCTTCCAGTGGTGGAAACCCATTTGCTGGTGGAAACAACCCGTTCGGTACTACCAGTGCGTCAGATCTCAATAACTTCAAACAGGCATATGGTACAAATTTCGCTATACCTAAATCAACTGAGAGTTTGCTGACATCCGTCTATAGTCAAACCTTGCCAAGTGCGTCTGGTACCTCGGTTGCTGGTGCTGGTACTTCGGTTGCTGGTGCTAATACCTTGGTTGCTGGTACTGGTATCCAAGGTGCAAGTGGTGGCAACCTGCTTGTACCTACTAATAACACGAGTATTGCTCCTGGCAGTATACCTCAGCAACCATCTGTAGATATTGTGCAAGTCCTGTTTGGTCAGGACTTAAAAGGCGCTGGCGGAAGTAGCTCACCCTCCGACATCTTAAGGATTGTCCAAGATGACCTGTTAAACTTCACCAAAACAGTCAACTCTGCTACAGGTAAAAAACTGTTCAGTGCTAACAATACGCCTTTGAAATCACCTTCCGATTTGTTGACGCTCTATAAAAATGACATACTGAGCGCAAATACTAGTATTAATACTGGTATTCAAAACATTAGTAATGGTGATCCGTACAGCAACGTATTTGCTGGTAGTGGGACTCAAGGTGGATCTCAGGCTGTTCAACCACCCACCGATATCTTGTCCACTGTCCTTGGTGGTCTGTTACCCTTCAGTGGCGCTGACAACATTTTTAACACTGCTGAAGGCGGCATACCCATTGGTTATGGCAATAAGGACTTTGGTGGTAACAACGCTGTCATTGGTAATGCCAACTGGAACTACGGACAATCCAATGTAAGCGTAGGTAATGCTAACTGGAATTGGGACTCCACTAAGAACAACGCAACCATTGGTAATGGCAACTGGAATTTAGAGTCTAGTCAAAACAACAGAACCATTGGTAATGGCAACTGGTACTGGGAGTCAACCAGTGACAACGTAACTCTCGGTAATGGTAACTGGGATTTTGGAAATAACAACACAACCATTGGTAATGGTAACTGGGACTTCGGTAGTAATAACACAATCATTGGTACTGGTAACCATGTCTTTACCAGCAACAGCGTAGTTATTGGTGATGGCAATTGGTCTGTGATTATTGACAAATCCAACACTGCTGCTGGTGAGTTTCTCGGTAAGTTGGATAATTTGGTCTTGTCGATGGGAATCAAAGACGCTGGTGATAATCTAGTTAATTCCCTGTTCAGCAAATTCGCTGATGCTTTCCAACCCTTAACAGGTAACCTTGGAGAATCTGGCCTCAAGACATATAATCAACTGTTCTACTCCGGTGGCAATAACACCTAAGTAACGCGATCTGCCTCACGCTCATGCTGAGCGCTTTGCGCGTGAGGCAAGCGAATCTATCGCCAACAAGTAGCCCCGAAGTTCAACCATCAAAACCCAAAAAAGTTTTGATGGTTGAACCATTATGTGATTTACTGACCAACTAACCAAACATTAACTCTTGTATCAAATCCACCAGTAGCAAGCTTTGTTCCATCAGGACTAAAGGCTACAACGCTCGCCCAGTCGGAATGTCCATAAAGTGTGGTTATTAACTCGCCTGTTGTTAAATTCCACAGCTTAATTCCATCTCTAGCAGCACTGGCAAGGGTTTGTCCGTTTGGGTTGATGGCGATATCATTTACCCAGTTGTTGTCTCCTGTCAGGGTGCGAACTGATTGTCCAGTGGTAACATTCCAGACTTTAATTGTGCGATCGCGACTCGCACTGACAAACGTCCTTCCATCTGGGGTAAAAACTATTTTAGTGACTGTATTATAATGCGCCCCTGCAATTGTGCGGATTAATCTTCCACTACTCAAATCCCATAGCTTAATCACGCCAATATTATCACCACTCGCCAGCGTCTGACCATCAGGACTAATCGCCACTGTATTAATCGAGTTATCAAAACGTGTCAAAATCCCAAGTGGGCGCTGTTGTAGCAAATCCCACATCCGAATACCATCTAATGCGCCACTCACAAGAACTTTACCATTTGGAGTTACGGCTAAAGATAGTACATTGCTTGTATGTTCCACAAAGGAGCGAGTAAATTTGCGGCTTTTGAGATTCCAAAGGTTAATAGTGTTGTCATCACTGCAACTGGCAAGAGTTTGACCATCTGGCGAAATCACGATAGATTCTACTGCGCTTTTTTGTGCTCTATTAATAATTCCAATCCTTCTGCCAGTTGTTGTATCCCATAAGCGAATGATGCCTTCATTATCATAGCCACCACTCACAAGAATTCGGCTATCTGGAGTGAAGGCGAGAGATTTAATAGTTCCGGTATGCTGTATGAATGTGTAAAGAAGTTGTGGATTAGCAACACTCGTGGTGGGTTGAGCCACTGGTGTCACTTGAAACTCAACAGGGATTGCAGATGGTATTTGGATAAGCGAAGTGATGGCAACAGCACCTGCTACGCTCATGAGTATCACAAAATTCTTGGTACTGGTTATTTGAGACTGAAATTCCTTTCTACGCCCAGAAAGCTTCGCATTTTGGATAAGTAAGAGGAATTTATTGTGATTATTCATATATTTAAAATATCTCAAGATAGCCTGTACCATATTGACAGGCGGTAAACCTCCGCCCATCAATGATCATACTGGCGCTATAGGTAGCAAAGCATACCATATTTGATTTTTTTTAGCAACAATCAATAATAAATATGATGACTCAAATTTCAGAGTCAAAATCTACTGGTATGGTGGCTTTTTCTTAGAAACGCTCAGCATCGGTAAAGCAGCACTTGACGATCGCGAAGGCAGATAATGTTGCACCACAGGTTCCTCAGGCAAGGGTGGCCGTTGCTGAATCCGCCACCATTTGTAAGCTAGCGCTATTCCTGTTGTCCCTAAGCCAAAAGCAAACAACGACCAGCTATCGTCTAATCCACCAATCAATGCATCTATGACTCCCATTGTAATCAATACACTGATAATTGGTTCTTTACGGTAGGTTGACTTCAAAAAACGAGGAAATACAGCATTCATCACAAGCTTTTTTGTTCCTGTTCACCTTTATATGTATATTTATATTTTCTGAGACCACCTCAAGAGCAATTGACGCTTTTGTGATAGAGCCTCAATTTCATTATAGTTCGGTTCAGTTCTACTACCATTAACGCTCAAGCAAAGGTTTGATAAAGTCAACAATTAGGTTAGGGGTGTAAGGGTGTAAGGGTGTAAGGGATAAATATCTGGTTCACGGTTTCTGTTTTTATATCTCCTACTCACCTACACCCAAGTGTCTTGGTCAAAACCAGCTGGGATATTCAGCTGGTTTGAGCTTTTGGTCATTTACTAAGTACAACAATCACTCTTGTACTTAGTAAAAATGCTACTTAAGACCGAGCCATGATAAGACTCCTTGGTTGGTAACATACTCTATTACCACCATGATTAGGAAGCCAATCATTGCAGCTCGACCATTCAGACGCTCAGCATATTCATTAAACCCGAACTTTGGCTCTTCCAACTTAGGAGTTACGCTTGGCTGTATCATCATTGAAAACCTCTTTTTGGCAAATGAACTTTTAAGTGGATATTTGTAAATGGATATTTAAGTGACAACACACCTGAGCTATTTTGCAGGATTGTCACTGTTTACATTTCTTTACGATTCTTATCTTAGTTTATTGTAGAAGTACTTTGGTAATCGTCAAGAGTAAAAGTTTGAACTACAGTGGTGGTATCAAAGAAAGTTCAGTCGTCCGGAGTAGTCAAGTGTAGAGTCCCAAAGGTTAATCCCCCATAAAGGTATCCTCTGTTCGAGGGTGAAACAGCGCTGTGTTCTCAAAGCTGAGTGTAGTCTTTGCACTTCTATACTTTCGACTTCAATACGAGTTCTAAAATTCGTAGTTTCTGATTCAACAGAATATAGATGAGACTGACAAACTATAGCTATACAAAAATTCATAAGAGGCAATAAATGGAAATTGGTATTCCTAAAGAAACAAAAGATCAAGAGTTTCGAGTTGGGTTAAGTCCTTCTAGTGTGCGAGTCTTACAAGAAAATGGTCATAGAGTTTTCGTAGAAACTCAAGCAGGTATCGGGGCAGGATTTACAGATGATGACTACATAAGCGCTGGCGCGAAGATAGTCACCACCACTGACGAAGCTTGGAAGTGCGAACTTGTTGTCAAAGTCAAAGAGCCACTGTCTGCGGAGTATAAGTTTTTGCAGAAGGGGCAAATTTTGTTTACATATCTGCATTTAGCCGCCGACCGGAAGTTAACCGAACATCTGATTGATTGCGGTGTAACGGCGATCGCCTATGAAACTGTAGAACAACCAGGGAACAACAAATTACCTTTGCTGACTCCCATGAGCATTATTGCAGGTCGGTTATCCGTACAATTTGGGGCAAGATTTCTAGAGCGTCAGCAAGGTGGTAGAGGAGTTTTGCTGGGGGGTGTACCTGGAGTTAAACCGGGCAAAGTCGTGATTTTAGGCGGCGGTGTCGTCGGTACAGAAGCGGCGAAAATTGCTGTGGGTATGGGCGCTGCTGTCCAGATTATTGATGTTAATGTTGAGCGCCTCGCGTATCTGGAAACCTTGTTTGGTTCCAGAGTCGAACTGCTTTACAGCAACTCCGCCCATATTGAAGCTGGAGTCAAAAATGCTGACTTACTCATCGGTGCTGTTTTAATCCCAGGACGTAGAGCACCCATCCTTGTGTCCCGCAACTTGGTTAAACAAATGCATCCTGGTTCTGTCATAGTCGATGTTGCTGTTGATCAAGGCGGTTGCGTGGAAACTGTACACCCCACATCCCATACTCATCCTGTGTATCTTGAAGAGGGTGTGGTGCATTATGGCGTTCCTAATATGCCGGGGGCAGTACCTTGGACTTCAAGCCAAGCATTGAACAATAGTACTCTACCCTATGTCTTGCAGTTAGCAAACTCGGGGATAAAAGCACTGACGAACAACCAAGCATTAGCCAAAGGTGTGAACGTACAAGATCATCGCTTAGTTCACCCTGCACTACAGGAGGTATTTTCTGACTTAGTCGTGTAGTTGGTTATAAATTTAGTAGTCCGCTCTTCGTCTTCTTTTTCCTCCTGTTGTTCTGGCGTTTTCCCTGTACCCATCAGCGGCAGCTTCACAGTAAAAGTAGCTCCTTGTCCTACTCCTGGACTTTCGGCATGAACGCTTCCCCGATGCATTTCCACCAGAGAACGTACAATTGCTAGTCCTAGTCCTAGTCCACCTTGGTGTCTGGTGATGCTACCATCAGCTTGACGAAAGCGCTCAAAAACATAGGGAAGAAAATCTGGGCGGATACCACTACCTGTATCGCTCACCCGAATAAGTGCTAAGGAGCTTTTAGCGGCAGATGACTGGTGTTGCTGAGGTTGAAGTGTTTCTGAGGAAGACTCAGCACTGAGTAACAATCGTACCTCTACCCTTCCATCTTTGGGTGTGAACTTGAGCGCATTACTCAGTAAATTCCAAACTATTTGCTGTAAGCGGTTTGGATCACCACAAACGACAAAAGAGGTGGAGGAGTTCAAAGTCCCCTCTGGGGATGAAGAGAGTGAGGGAAAATTCTCCCTCCCTCCTATTGTCTCCCTTGTTCCCTCGTTCTGCGTGTTAGTGTGTTCAATAATGTACTCAAGTTGAATATTTTTTTTCTCAGCTTCTAAGCGTACGCTATCTACAACGGTTGCAATCACAGATGTTAAATTAAGTTGACAGAGATTGAGCTTTAGTTTGCCACGCATAATCCGCGAGACATCAAGAATATCGTCTATAAGTTGTGCCTGCAAAGTAGCGTTGCGTTCAATCGTTTCTAGAGCGCGTATAATGGCTTTTTCATCCATCTTTCGCTGGCGTAGCAGTTTAGACCAACCTAGTATTGAAGTTAAAGGTGTACGAAGTTCATGGGAAAGAGTGGCTAAAAACTCATCTTTAAGGCGGTTTGCTGTTTCAGCTTCTTGTCGTGCTGCTTGTTCGCGGATTAACTTAATGTGTTCTTCTTCTGCTTGTTTACGCTCTGTAATATCTTCTATAGTGCCGATATATCCAATAACTTCGCTTTGATCCGAAAGCATAGCCGACGAGGACATATGAACCCAACGCTCAATTCCTGTCGAGGTGAGTATGCGAAACTCTCCTGTGTATTCCTGTCCTTGAGCTGATATAGCATACCAATCAGTAATCACTCGCCCTCTATCTTCAGGATGAATTGTTTGTGTCCAACCGTCGCCTAAACTCTCCTCCAGTGTCATCCCATAGATAGCTTGATATCGTGGATTAATATAAGTGCATTTACCTAATGTATCTGTGAGAAAAATGCCTACAGGCGAGCAAGCACTCAAAGAGCGAAACATCTCTTCGCGCTTTCTCAGCTCGGTATTCATCTGTGTTAATTGTGCCGCTTGTCGCTTGACTTCGACAGTTTTTTGAAACAGATCAACAAATGCGGCTACCTTGGATTTTAAAATTTCTGCATGAATGGGTTTGAAGAGGTAGTCTACAGCACCAACAGAATATCCTTTAAACACCATGTTATCACTCGTGCTAAATGCTGTGAGAAAAATAATTGGTGTATGGCGCGATCGCTCTCGCTGTCGAATCAGGGCTGCTGTCTCGAAGCCGTCCATGTCGGGCATTTGCACATCCAGCAGAATCACCGCAAAGTCCTGATTGAGCAAACATCGCAGTGCTTCCGCGCCGGATGTAGCCCTCACCACATTTTGACGCTGACTATCTAAAATCGCCTCTAAGGCTAATAAATTTTCTGGATGGTCATCTACCAACAGAACGTTAACTTTTGGTTCAAATGGCATTTCTATCTGTATGCTTTAGGAAATAGATAAAAACGTTTTCACGTCTTCCTATTGACTTTGACGTTTGCGCTTATTTTATTCACACTATCTTAAGTTAGAAATTTAGTTATTCTTTCTGACTGCAGCTAACAGCTTTTTTGTATGAAGAATTAGGGAACAACTACATCATAAATTACAAATCTTCACTAAGTAAGGTGCAATATCTGCCAAAGGTAGGACTTTATCTGCGACTCCAGCGGCGATCGCCGCTTCAGGCATTATTGGACAAGCTGCTGTTGAAGGTTCCTGTACCACAGTTTTGCCGCCCCGTGCTTTGATTTTTTTCATCCCTTCAGTACCATCATAATTTGCACCTGTCAAGAGGACTGCAATCAACCTTTCGGCATAAGTATCGGCAGCGGTTTCAAATAGCACATCTATTGACGGGCGTGCATAAGTTACAGGAGCATCAACGCATAAGGAAAAAGTTGGATAAGAAACCGTATCGCTTGTTACTTCTATCATCAAATGATAATCTGCTGGAGCTAAATATATATAGCCAGGCACAATTTCTTCTTTATCTTGCGGCTCGGTGACAACTAAAGCACTGTACTCCTGTAACGCGACTTTCAATTTTTGATCTGAAGATTTGTAGCGATGCTGAACAATTGCTATAGGTACTGGGAAGTTTTTTGGCAATCCAGCGAGTAAAACTTCAAGGGCTTCTAACCCTCCCAAGGATGTACCAATAGCAATGAATTGAATTGTCATGAGTAGTGAGTGATAAGTCGTTAATACTTAGTAGTTTATGGTAATTATCAACAACTATCGAATTTTACGGTAAAACTTTTCCCCACCTTCTAATTGCTCATAGTCTTGTTCATGCGGAGTGAACTTCATTGTTTCTTGACGTCCCAAACCCAAAATTCCGAACGGAACAAGGCTTTCATGAAAAAGATTAAATACTCGCTCTTGTAAAACTTTATTAAAGTAAATTAAAACATTACGACATAAAATAATGTTAAATTCGTTGAAAGAATTATCGATTACTAAATTATGTTGTGAAAAAATTATATTTTCTTTAAGAGAGGAAGAAAAAATAGCATGTTCATAAGCTGATGTATAATATTCTGAAAAAGCTTTTTTTCCACCTGCTTGCAAATAATTTTGAGTATAATCTTGCATTGCATCTAATGGATAAATTCCAGCTTTTGCTTTTTTTAAAACCATCTCATTGATATCAGTAGCATACAATCTACAACGATGATAAAGTCTCTCTTCCTGGAGTAAAATTGCCAGAGAATAAACTTCTTCACCGCTAGAACATCCCGCATGCCAAATGCGAATGAAAGGATAAGTTCGTAATATTGGTACAACTTTTTTCCGAAACATCAAAAAAAAGTTAGGATCACGAAACATAGTCGTTACATTAACCGAGAGGCTACATAGAAATCTCTCCATACATTCGGGATCATGGAGAACTTTTTCTTGCAGTCCAGAAATAGTGGTTAAACTTTCGGCTCGAATAATTTTCCAAATTCGTCGTTTGAGTGAAGCTAAGGCATAATTTCTAAAATCAAATCCGTAATAACGATGTATGCCTTCTAATAACAATTGAATTTCAATATCTTCAAGCTGTTCTTTCAGCATATATAGGAATCCAGTTTTGTTTATGAACATACTCGTGAAGAGAGGGAATGCTTAACAGGGAACACCCGATCGCTTAATGTAAACTATACCTAGTTGAGCAAAAATAAAATAGGATTTTTATATAAGGTGTTTTCTTTAAAAGGATGGTTAAGATCATAGGAAAACCGCAAAATATCAATTATTAAATTAGTGTATAAAAAAACATGTAAATTTCAGTTATAAATAATGTCCAGTATACATCGTTCTTTCAAACTTATGGGATATACTTGCACCATAATATGAAGAATCAAAATATGCTACATCAAAACCTTAGAAAATTAGTCTCGTTCAGTTTTATAAGTTTTTGCTTTTGCTTGGGTCTTGGTATAGGATTATTCATCCGCTTCGGACAATTGCAGCGAACAAACGCCTCTACGACATCTACTGAGACAGAACCAATTCCGTTTTCTATACCAGAGTATACATCTCCAGACACGATCACAATTCAAGCTGTGGGAGATGTTATTCCTGGCACAAATTACCCTAACTACAAACTTCCACGTAACCGCAATCTGCTTTTCCCAAACTCAGTCAGAGCATATTTACAAAGAAGCGATATTTTGTTTGGCAATTTTGAAAGCAGTTTAACAAACTACCCTTATAGCACCAAGGATATCACTCAAGGAGCAGTTTTTGCTTTTCGCTCTCCACCCACTTATGCTCAGCTTTTAGCTGATGTTGGGTTTGATGTGATGAATATAGCAAATAACCATGCTTTAGATTTTGGTTCAGTGGGATTTAAAGACACAGTTAAGAATCTTAAAGCTGCTGGTATTGAAACATTAGGTCACAAAAACCAAATTCTCTTGCTAGAAGTGAATAATATTGTTGTTGGCATGATTGGGTTTGCTCCCTATGAATCTTATAATTCTATTCTCGATTTAGAAGCAGCCAAAGCACTGGTACAAAAAGCGAAGACACAAGCAAGTGTTGTGATTGTATCAATGCATGCAGGAGCAGAAGGAACTGATGCACTGCGCGTTCACAATAAAACTGAGTTTTTTTATGGAGAAAACCGAGGAAATTCTATTGAGTTTGCCCGGACAATGATTGATGCAGGTGCAGATTTAGTTATCGGACATGGTCCTCATGTTCCAAGAGCTATTGAAATTTATAATGGAAAACTCATCGCTTATTCTTTGGGAAACTTTTTAGGATACCGAACTTTATCCACAACTGCTGAAACTGGGTATTCAATGATATTAGAAGTGAAACTAAATTCAAAAGGAGATTTGGTGTTCGGGAAAATTATCCCTGTTCACCTTGATGCTCAAGGAATTCCTCATATTGACCAGCATTTCAGGACAGTGGGACTGTTGCGTTATTTGAATAATAAAGATTTCCCTGATGATTTAGTGAAGATTAATAAAAAGGGTGAAATTGTATTGGCTGATAAGAAATAGGTTGCAACGGATGCAATAATTTTAATTTTTTATTTGATTCCGGAGTAAGCCTAAACTTAAAACGAACATACTCACCAATAAAGTTACACCTTGAGGTTCAGGGACTGAAGTTGATTTCGTCCCTCTTGTCACCGCATATATTTTACTTGCTGAAGGCTCTCCTTCAAAAAATGTAGAGAACAGAAAGTCTCCCGTCACCGGATCAATAGTTGCTCCCATCACTCCAGTCAGAGATGTTGGTGAGTGAAAGCCAAGTCCGGTGATAAAATCTCGACGGGTATTGGCGATCACATCTCCATTTGCATCTATTGTATAAGCAGAAACGCTGCTGTTATCATATTCTTCAATTAACAGACTGTCTTCAAAAAAGCCAGGATTTCCTGCTTTTACATAGAAAAAACCATCCAGTCCACCATCAAGCTGAACACTTCTGGTGGGCGTTGCAATATCATATGTACCTGAGCTATCTGGAGTGATAGTTGTGTCATAAAAAATATTACTTGTATAAGAAGTTATTTTAAGCCGACCTGCTCCAGCAAATCCTTCAGGGACAAAGTTCAATGCACCTGTGGAAGCAGCAAAGCCAAGAGTGTTTAAATCAATTTGTTTATTAGGACTACTGCTACCAGGCTTTATTTGACCAATGCTGTTGTCAGGATAGGACGTATAGAACAACACATCAGCTTTGGGACTATAAGCTAAACCAGCATCAATTCCTCCTGTGCTGATTCCGGGGGCTTGTGTCAAAAAGGATGGGATACCAAAATCAGTGATGTGATTGTTACTATCACGGCTGACTTCAACTGCATAAATTCCTGCATCTGGGGTATCAGCTAAACCGCTGATTAACAGCGTATTAGGTTCTCCTGGCTGAAATGTTATTCCACCATAAGCAGGTGGAATTTGTTCGATTGAACCGAGATCTGTTATTGAATAAAAATTTGAGAAATCTGATGCCAGTTTTGGTGTCACTGTTGCTCCCAACGCTTGACTTATTACTGCAAACGCAAGGAACATTCCTCCAGCAGCAGCCATGAAGAAATTTTTCATACACAGTTATTCTCTAAGTAGCAATACTTTATCTTACTTTTTTTAACTATGTTTGTCAGTAATATTATTTAGATCAGGGAACAGTGAACAGGGACTGATAACTGATAACTGATCGCTGGTAACTGGTAACTGCTATATATCAATTCAAAAAATGTTTGCGACAAATAACCCCACCCACCCTATCGGGCACCCTCCGCTTAGCAACTACGGTGTACACACAAGTCATCCTATGACTCAAAATTTCCTTAGAACCTCACCCTGCCCTATTGGGCATCCCTCTCCTTGGCAAGGAGAGGGAAAGATTTTAGCTACGCTAAAAGCGAGGGTGAGGTTTCGCTAGAGATGTGTATAGAAGTTAAACTCCTTATGGCGCATAGGGGTAAAAGGATGGGGCTTGATCGATCGCATTTCTTTCGTAGTCATGAAGGAAGCGGGAGTAAGTCAAGCTTTGACTTTTGATCAGCATTTCGTACAAGCAGGGTTTCAGGCGTTGATGAGGTAAAAAACACCCCTCGACTGCTTTGAGAGGATTTTGTTGCCAATATCGATTAGGAGGTTTTGTGCGATCGCCTAGGGTTAGAAACCCCAGCCTAATAGCAAAAGTTCTCTCAAGAGGACTAAATTCTTTCGGTGATTTAGTTTTCAGTCTACTTAAGTAGACTTATACTATTAGCCCATAACTTGAGTTATGGGCGGATGAGATTGCTCGAAGATCTCAACAAATTATTATTTCACACTCGCAACTTCTCGATTCAAAACTTGATTTAACTTCCCACTACGAAAACCTTCCAAATCTAATGTGACGTAAATAAAACCAAACTCCTGAAAAGCAGAAATAATTGATTGCAAATCAGTTTTTAAAACAAAATCTTTGATTTGTTCTGGCGGTAATTCAATTCGTGCTGTATCTCCCTCAGAACGCACTCGCAAATTCTGATAACCCAACTTGCGTAAATAAATTTCTGCCCTACCGACTCGTTGTAACTTAGTTACGGTAATCTCTTCACCGTAGGGAAAGCGTGAACTCAGACATGGTTGCGCAGGTTTCTCCCACCAAGGTAAACCGAGTTCTTGGGAAATTTGGCGGACTTGCGCTTTGGTGATACCGATTTCTGCTAAGGGCGATCGCGCACCTCTTTCTTTTGCTGCTTGAATTCCTGGGCGATAATCATGTAAGTCATCCGCGTTGACTCCATCCACCACATACGGATAACCCAACTCAATCGCTAAAGGTTTGAGGGTGTCGTGCAGTTCACTTTTGCAAAAGTAACAGCGGTTCACAGGGTTGGAGGTGTAATTGGGATTTTCCATCTCGTGTGTTGAAATAATTTGATGACGAATCCCAATCGTCGCTGCTTGCAAAGAGGCGTCTTCTAACTCTTCTGGTAACAGTGAGGGAGACATAGCTGTGACAGCCAAAGCGCGATCGCCTAAAACATCATAAGCCACCTTGGCTACCAAAGTGCTATCCACTCCGCCAGAGTAAGCTATCAAAGCCTGCTCCATTTCTACAAATAATGCTTTTAATTTTTCAAGTTTTTCTGTTAGCATCATTTCCAATCTTGTCTAAACGGTATCGCGCCCCATCAATTCCATTTTAGGTGGGCAATAAAGGATTGAGGGAAAAAGATACAGCAGTTACCAGTTACCAGTTACCAGCGATCAGTTATCAGTTACCAGTTATCAGTCCCTGTTCACTGTTCCCTGTTCCCTGTTCCCTATTTCCTGCTATACAAGTTATAAATTTTAGATGTCAGGACTATGAATGCACAATTCGCTCAATTAATTGTTAACGGTATTGCTTTGGGTAGCATTATCGCTTTAGCATCTGTTGGACTTACTCTCACTTACGGGATTTTACGGTTATCTAACTTTGCTCACGGTGACTTTTTAACGTTGGGAGCTTATCTGACGCTGCTTGTTAATAGCTTTGGTGTTAATATTTGGCTGTCTATGGTAATAGCTGCAATTGGCACAGTAGCAGCAATGCTGTTGTCGGAAAAGTTGCTATGGTCCCATATGCGTTCTATCCGTGCCACTTCCACCACTCTTATTATTATCTCTATCGGGCTTGCCTTATTTCTTCGTAATGGCATTATCCTTATCTGGGGCGGTAGTAACAAAACTTACGATTTGCCCGTGGTTCCGGCTATGGATATTCTGGGTGTGAGAGTACCCCAAAATCAATTGTTGGTTTTGTTCCTAGCTATTGCAGCAATTGTTGCATTACACTACATTTTACAAAACACCAAAATTGGCAAGGGAATGCGAGCAGTTGCCGACGATTTAGATTTAGCTCGGGTTTCTGGTATTAATGTAGACAAAATTATTTTATGGACTTGGGTGATTGCTGGCACTCTGACATCCTTGGGTGGAAGTATGTACGGCTTGATTGGAGCCGTGCGACCAAATATGGGATGGTATTTGATTTTACCTTTATTTGCCTCAGTTATTTTAGGAGGAATTGGCAACCCCTACGGTGCGATCGCAGGAGCTTTTATCATTGGTATTGCCCAAGAAACGAGTACTGTATTGCTGGGTGCTCAGTATAAACAAGGCGTAGCGTTGTTACTCATGATTTTAGTGTTGCTCATTCGTCCCAAAGGTTTGTTCAAAGGTACGATTTGAGAAATTAAGTAGCGATCATGAACACAGTTGATGACGGCTACTTAATACCCATGAATCCAGCGCGCGTGTTACCTCACCCCGGTTTTGGCGTAAGCCAAAACCTCCCCTCTCCTTAATAAGGCTATCCATTACCCGGATCTTTCTTAACATTTCACCGAAAGCAGGCGGGAGTAGAGTTGTAAAGGAAGAGTCCAGTTGGAGGAGTTGACATGGAGAAGTAGATGTGTATCGAACCGAAACATTGATGTAGGCGTTCTAACTTGTAGGACAAAAAGTTGACGAATGTTCCCCATCCTGTATCAGATATCGCCTTTGCTAGTTTGTGGTTCGCCACTGCGTTGCGGAGAGCAGCGCCTTGCGGAGAGAAGTTTGAGCGGTGAGTCCAGCCCCCGTCTTGGCGGTTTCCGTCACGGAGCGCGTAGCGTCTGGTGCAGGAGATTGGGGGACTGGCGAACCCGGAGGGAGGTTTCCTCCGTAGACGCTTTGCGGCTTGCCGCAGGCATCAAAGCTTCGGAGGGTTCCCCCCGTTGTGGCAAGTGGCGAACCCGTGAGGGTTACGTACCATGCCCTTGACATTCAGGTTTTCAACTACTACGACTTGATTATTATCAACTATCTTTTTCGATAGTTTGTGTAAGTAATCTTGGCGGATATTGCTAACTTGTTCGTATACCCTAGCTACAATCTTTGTTGCTTTTCTACAGCGATTATTACTACCTTTTACTTTGCGTGCAGTAATACGTTGTTTTTTGGCTAGCTTTTTCTCATATTTAGCTAAGTGTTTAGGATTCGGATATTTGGAAACTTTTTCGCCATCATAGGTAATTGCAAAATCCTTTATTCCTAAATCAATACTGACTACCTTTCCCTCTGAATTTGATGTTGGGTAGTCACCCTCATATTCCATCAACATAGAAGCATAGTATTTACCCGATGGACATTTGCTGATAGTGACAGTCTTTATAGTCCCATCAACTGAGCGATGTATTTTTGCTCTTACAATGCCCAATGTCCCAGGAAACTTCAAACAGTTATCGACTTGTTTTACGCTCTGGGGATTATTGGAAAGGTAATTTTGGAGAGGCTTAGCCTCCCCAAGCTATTCCCGGGCAAAGCGTGGGAACGAGAAATATTCACCAATCATGCAGATACCAAGCGTCGCAAAGATTCAGAACGGCGTTTTGCTGTGGCATTATTTGGCTGAATTTTCAGGGCGTCTTCATAAGCTTGCAGGGCTTGAGCATTTAATTTTTTCCGCTCGTATGCATGACCAAGATTATTCATTCCTACCACATAATCAGGTTTGATTTTCAGAGCTTCTTTATACTGGCGAATAGCTAAGTCATACTGTTCTTGAGCAAAGTAAGCATAGCCTAACCCATTGTAAATATAGGCTATATTTTCTTCTTCTTTTTCGCCTTCTTCCCTTTCTTCTTCAGCAGCTTTGAGAGCTTTTTGAAAGAGAGTTATCGCTTGGGAAAATAGTTTTTTCTCAGAATAAATACTGGCTAACTCGTAATATTCTTGAGTGGTACCGTTTTCTTTGGTCAGTTTTTTTCGCAACCTTGACATGGAACCTTCAACTCTACGACTTTTGAAGACCTGGCGGAAAATACTGACAACTGCAATTAAGAGCAGACCGACTAAAACTGACAGATAAATAGTTGCTAGATTGCTATCCATTGTATTTAGTAAAAGTTTCTTCTTATCTATATATCAGCTTATATGAAACAATGAAAATTATGAATTATGAATACTAAAAAATTTCATTTATAATTTCTAACTGAGAGGTTCCTAATTTAGCGTAATCCCCAATATGTAGCGCGTTGCTTAAGCCACCCAGAATTAATATAACGGGCAATGGCTTGGTTAACCTGTCTTCGTAATGGATCGTACTGCAATCCCTTGGGCATGACCACAGATAACGGTTGGGTTGAGAGCTTAGCTGAAAGTAAGCGATATTGGGGATATTGTTGCACCCAACTACTTAAAACACTAGCATCTGCGGCAAAGGCATCGGCTGCGTTATTTTCTAACAGTGCGAAGGCTGCTTGATAAGAATCTACTCCCACTAACTCAGCTTTTGGTATATAATAGCGCACATCGGCAATAGTGCTGGAATTGTTGAGGACGGCAACTTTCCGTTTTCCCAAATCACTTAGTCTTTGAAATAATGTGTTTTTTGTGACTAATACAGTGCCATCGAAGTAGTAAGGAACACTGAAGCTGACTAAGCGAGAACGTGAGGCAGTTGCTGTAACTCTGGCGATCGCCAGATCAACTTTATGATCCAAAACTGCGGATAGGCGATCGCTATTGGTAACTGGTTGTAATTTCACTGCATCTGCTTTGCCTAGTAAGTCTGCTGCCAATGCCTTAGCTAAATCAATTTCTAAGCCTTGTAAGTTACCGTTTGTATCTCTAAATCCTAACGGAGGCAAGTTATCTTTAACGGCAATCCTGATGTAGCCCCGCCGCTGAATTTCGGACATTTCTGCGGCAGATGCTGATAGTTGTGTATCTGCGACTGTGACAATGGAAAAAGTCAAGAGGAAAAAAATGGCAGCGGATATCAGCAGATGTAACCGACAACCTGCTTTCCATCTGTTACATCCGATGTCCATCTGTTTCCACCTTTATCCTTTAGGTTGGGTTGCCAATTCAGCGACTTTGCTGAAGCTTGCTGGATCGAGGACTGCTAATTGTGCCAAAATTTTGCGATTGAGTTGGACATCAGCTTTTTTGAGATTCCCGATAAACTGGCTGTAACTCAAACCATGTTGGCGTGCAGCAGCGTTGATGCGGGTGATCCAGAGGCGGCGGAAATCGCGCTTACGTTTTTTGCGATCGCTATAGGCGTTCCGCAGCGCCTTCATGACTCTTTGATTCGCCGTTCTAAACAGAGTTGAGTGAGAACCGCGAAAACCTTTAGCGAGTTTGAGAATTTTTTTGCGGCGTTTGCGAGCAACGTTACCGCGTTTTACCCGTGTCATATTGTTTTAGTTCCTGAACAAATTACAAATAAGGGAGCATGAGCCGCACGTTTTCTGCATCGCGCTCATCGACAACTGCCATTTTCGACATGCTGCGTTTCTTAGCGGAAGATTTGTGCTCTAGCAAGTGGTTTTTGAAGGCTTTGCGACGTACAATTTTGCCGCTACCTGTGGCGCGGAATCTCTTTGCCGCTGCTTTACGGGTTTTGAGTTTAGGCATGGACTGGCTTTGATTGGACACAATCCATCATTATAAACTAAGAATTTAGAAACAAACGGCATCAGGCGCTGGGAAATAAGAGTTTGTCCAATCCAAGCAACTTTGAATCTAGCTAGGACTTACACATTGAGTAGATCAAAAAGTTTTCCACAAGCCTTATCAGCCATTCGCCACTCAAAAAATGCAACCAAACCAGTAAAATGCTTCTAGTGATTTAAAACTAGTGGTCTGTCAAGCTAAAAGAAGATATTGAGTTATAGCGGTTCTCATTTGAATCACATACACCACCACGAATAATGTAGAGCACGTAAATGCTACGTCTCTACAGCTGTGTATTGTACGCAACTGAGAAGCGCTATAGTTGTAGAACAGAACGAGCGCGAAAATAGCAGCGAGGAGCGATCGCTGCTGATAACGCAACGTGATAAACTGCTCGTTAAACATCTGGGTTAAGTTGACGTGACCCATTTGAATTCTCAAGCCAATTCACGGGCGTTCTGTCCGCTCCTATTCACGCCAATTATCCGTCAGCCTGGGCTGGATTCGAGATAGTCGAGCAATCCTCTCAATCCCCTACCTTTAAATCGTAAACAGCCCAAGTCACAGCCGCAGCCACAAACCCAGCCACATTCCCAACCATCGTGCAAACTATATATTATGGGGTTTGTGTAGTTGTGATCTCAAACCCTAAAATGCGTCTCACAGATGAAATTATTATTTCTTGTTTTTGTCCTCATCTCCTAACATTTTGAGTAATTTTCTTGCAACTAAAACACCTACGACTGCACCACCAACTAACTCCGCTGTCTGCACTACTTTCTTGTTCACAGTTTTGGGATCAACGTGGTGGCGAAAAATCTCTTCATTTAGCCATTCTGTGGTGGCTTTAAAGTTATGAATTGGCGTCGGCAGTAGCTCTAGATAAGTTCCTTGACGAATTAAGTGAGCGGCTTCGCCCGTTACTTCAAAAGCGTCGTAAATGTTAGCTGCAGCTTCATTTAATCCAAGTTTTAGCAGAGTACCGCGTAAGCTAACCTTAGGAGTTTTCGGTTCCTTTTCTAAAGCAATGGCTTTGAGGTTGTGGGCAATTGTAGATCCTAGCTGATATGCAACTTGTGCAGTAGCGGGCATTGATGTATCTTCTACAAAAGCACAATCTCCACCTGCAAAAACTTCTGGAAAATCAAACAATTGTAAGGTTTTGGTGACTTTTAATCGACCGTGCTTGTCTCGGTGTTCATCTGGGATTGGCAAGTTTTTGATCAGCGGATGAGTCGCAGTGCCAGCTGTCCAAATTGTAGTGTATGTTGGCAGCGTAACAGACTTGCCATCGCGCTTATACTCGACTGTGTTGGCACTAACACCTGTGACTTCTGCCCCCAACAGCATCTCCACAGGTACGGTTCGTTTTTGCAATTGTTTTTCAGCAGTTTCACGTAATTTGCTGTTGACATCGCCCTTAAGGATTTCCTTGCCGTGGTTAATGAGTGCAACTCGCACTTCTTGAGGGTTACCTTTGAGTGCTGCATACCAATTCGGTAACAAATCGCCTAAAGTGGCTGCCATTTCCACACCTGAAGCACCACCACCAATGACTGCAAATGTAAGTAATTTTCGACGTTGTTCTGGATCTTCGGTTTGCGCGGCTTTTCGCAAACAGTCATGCAAATGTTGGTCGATAGCGATCGCATCTTTTTCCGTCCAAAAAGGTAGAGCATACTCTTTTGCTCCCTCGACGCCAAAGTAGCCGCTTACACTACCTAAAGCTAATACCAAATTGCTGTAATCGTAGCGGGTTCCTGAAGTTAACTTAACTTGTCGTTGATGCAAGTCAATCGATTCCACTGTATCTTGAACAAAAATCACACCGCTTCCTTTGAGCAATTCTGTAAAACGCGGTAATACCTGAAAGGCATCCATCTCACCACTAAAATACTCATAAAGTAATGGCTTAAAACAAAAGCGTTCGTTGCTATCAATTAAGATCACAGAGCGAGGATAGTGTTCGTGAGCAAGCTGCAACGCTGTATAAAGCCCAGTAAAGCCACCGCCTAAAATAACTGTTTGATAAACTGGATTATTCATAAAACAATTTTTCTCCATTATTTTGTTCGCAGATACGTTTATTGATAAACTGCTCTGCTATAACGTTAAAAAGAAAACAATCAAAATCACACTGAGGGTAACAGCGAATAAGATAGCGTATTCGACTCTGCGACTAAAATATCCAATCACAGCAATCAGGGCGATCACAAAACCGAAAATGCCTAGATATTGTCCCTTTTGCAACCCTTTAGCAATCAAAGGGTCATTTTGAGTACCTGGTGGCGGAGTTTCTTGAATTCTGCCTTCATACTGATTTTTGGGTTGCAACTCTTGCGTTGGTAAAGCCATAAAATTATTTCCTACAACAAACTAACCAACTTGCCATTCTTTCAATAGTGCTACTTTACCCGCATCCTGTGAATTCCATGATGGCTGACTATAAGAGCCCCATATGAACCGAATCGTCAAGACACTTAAGAACACAAAGGTATGATTAGACAACACAATTTTTTTTTAACACTCGTATATTAGTACTACACAATTCACTTTTTTGTTTTTTATATTTTTTGAAGACCACATATAATGTTTATTTATTATTGAAAATAGGGCAGAAAAATACTATCTAAAGAGTGATTTTTGGAATACATGAAAAAGTAAAATTGATTATCTTACAGTATAATATATTTTGATTTATTCCTATCGCCGCAGAAAAGTCACATATTTGCCATATAAAATTCATAGATTGAAACACTCTTTACCAAGTGTTAAACAATCAGATTCAGAACACAAGTGCGGCGGGTAACGCCTGTAGTAAGGTTTTTTTACAAAATTCAGAGACTTGCGTACTGCGATCTCAAGTAAAATTGGGATTGTTTAGTATATTTAAATATTTGACTCTCCTATGCAACCATCCAAGCTTCAACCAACGGCTAGTATTCTTAAAGCCGAGTGGAATGACTTGATTGTCGAGTATGCTTGTTTGGAAATGGTCGGAGATTTTGACTTTGCGATGCCCAAAGACGCTATCAGTGTAGCATTTTATCCCCATGAGCGTGTTGCTTGGTCGGTGGATGGGGGTCAAACACAAACCACAGCCTTGCCTTCTGGAAGCGTCTTTATATATTCATCTTGTGAGTTTGTATGGCATAGCCGGGAAAAGGAGGGCAAATATGTGAATATCATGCTAGATCAGCGCTTGCTCAACCAACTGGCAGCCGAAAACGGACTTTCTACTCCCGTCGAGCTGGAATACCGCGTGCTTTTTCCAGATCCAACTATCATGCATATTGCACAGTTATTGAAATCAGAGGTCATCAGTGGCGGTTTAGCAGGCAATTTGTATGTCGAGTCGTTGCGAAACTTACTAGCAGTGCATCTGCTGCGAAATTACAGTGGAGTATTGAGTGACTCTACCCCCCAAGTCGGTGTTCTTGGTGTGCTCAAGCTCAAGCAAATTAAAGATTTTATTGAAGAGAATTTAGCTGAAAAATTGGCGATCGCCAATCTAGCCGTACTTGTGCCAATGAGTCAGTTTCATTTTGCGCGTGCCTTCAAGATGCAGGTAGGAGAAGCGCCACACCGCTACGTTCTGCAACGGCGAATAGAACGGGCAAAAGTCTTGCTAAAGGTAACGCGGTTTTCGTCAGCAGAAATTTCCTATCAAGTAGGCTTTTCCAATCCAAGTCACTTTAGTGCACAATTTAGCAAACTTGTAGGGATAACACCGAAGCAGTTTCGCGACAGTGCTTAAATTTAAGGGAACTCCAAGAAATAAAACAACCCCTAGAAGTTGTTGACTGTTGACTGTTAACTGTTAACAGTCAACAATTTAGTTTGGAATATTTTTTATTTGAAAGTCCTTAAGCACTAATAGGACTTACACACGAGTTACTAATGAACAAGACTTGTGAGATTGCTTCCTTACGTCGCAATGACACAACTACGTTATTTTTGCGTAAGTCCTAACTAAATTGAACTGAGCAAGAATTTGATATAAGCACGCAAGAATCCAGCGTGAATGCAAAGGGCAAAATCTCTAAATTGGATTTAACAAAAAATAAGGGAAAATCAACGCTAAGCAACCGAGACAGGTGCAACTACTATGGCAAACAACCTCCCAAACCAATGCCTTCAGACTTTTATACGTATTCAGAAGTTACTAATATGTCTCTCAACATTTACTACACTCTCGGACGTTCTGGACTGCGCGTCAGCCGTCTGGCTCTCGGTGCGATGACTTTCGGCACTGAATGGGGTTGGGGAGCCAATGAAGCGATCGCACGCCAAATGTTTAATACCTACGTTGATGCAGGTGGTAACTTTATCGACACGGCAGATTTATACACAAACAGTACCAGTGAAACTTGGTTAGGTAAATTTATTGCCGAGCGTAACTTACGTGACCGTGTTGTTGTGGCAACCAAGTTTAGCTACAATGCTGAACCAGGAAATCCCAATGCAGGCGGAAACGGACGCAAAAATATTATGCGGGCGGTGGAAGGTTCGCTGCGGCGACTGGGGACTGACTACATCGACCTCTACATTCTCCACACTTGGGATACGATTACTCCAGCAGAGGAAGTGATGCGAACGTTAGATGATTTAGTTCGTTCGGGTAAGGTGCGGCACATTGGACTGAGTAATACACCAAGTTGGTATGCAGCACGAGCGCAAACCATAGCCGAGTGGCGCAACTACGAACCACTGTGTACTCTTCAGCTACAATACTCACTGATTGAGCGTAACATCGAGCGGGAATTTATTCCCCTCGGTCTGGAACTGGGGATGGGGACCATGGTGTGCAGTCCGTTAGCAAATGGTCTTCTCACTGGTAAGTACAAGCCCAGTAAAGATGGATTTACAGGAGTTGGACGACTAGATACAACTTGCAAGATCCAAAATCCGACATTTCCGAAGTTTAGCGAACGCACCTGGAAAATTGTCGCAGAACTCGAAACTGTTGCAAAAGAACTTGGGCACAGTATGGCTCAAGTTGCGCTTAACTGGATACTAAATCGCCCTGGCGTCGCATCGGTGATTCTGGGAGCGAGCAAGCTATCGCAACTAAAGGACAATCTCAAAACACTGGATTTTGAGATTCCTACCGAACTGGCTAATCGTCTCGAAGCTATCAGCCGTCCTGAACTACAGTTTCCCTACAGCTTTTTTGGTTCAGAAATTCAGGCAATGATTCACGGCGGCGCAACGGTTGAATATAAGCATTCTGGATACGATCCCGATGTGTTGATTCAATCAAAGGGGGCAGACATGTCTTAGTTTTTCTAATGTACTAAAATCCGAAAAAATTAACGAACCGCGCCGAAATTATTGATGCCGTGAACACTATCGAGACTCGAAAACATGTTGCACAGCTTTCGTAGATAAAGCTTGACAGTGGGAACGGGAAAAACTAGGAACTCCGTGGGTTCTACAATCATGAGCTAACCCACGGAGTGCGATCTGCTGAAAGCAGCAGCGCTAGCCCCGAAGGGGGCGCTACGCAAACGCTATCGCCCTAAAGTTCAAAAATAGACAAGATTGCAAAAGTGAGGTTTTACGAGGTTCTGTTAAGCGTTCCTAACTTCTGCCACGAAGTCTAATTAAAATGACCTGGACTTGGGAAGACGGTACTTGCCCCGGTTAATTGCTTGATTAATTGTATTATGCAGCCTGATATTTGCATCCTCAAAGCCTCTTGGGATGGACTTAGTGTCAAGTACGTTGTTTCAGATAAACTACCTCTTTGCTCAGGCAATACTTTAATGATGCGTGTTGCCATACTCCCAAAGGGAGTCGTTGCTGCAAGCATAGAACAATTTGAATCCGATTGGTTGAGCGAGGCCCAGAAAACCCCACTTCCAGACTATCTGCAAATTATACTCAGCCTGTCGCGATTTGAGCAAATTGTTGACCAAAAAATCCTTTCTCCCAATCAGCTGCCCATCCTTGTGAAGGAGATTACTGACCCCTCGATTCTTCATTTAGCACACCTGCTACGAGCCGAAATGGAAACTCCAAAACCCCTGAGTCAACAGTTTATTTGTTCGATTGTCACTATTCTCACAACGCATTGCTTGCAGCAATTGTGACTTTAGTGGAGAAGCCAGAAATAACAGATGTTGTTGGCGAATTCCAACAACATCATTTACCTCGCTACCACTTTTGATGGGTTCTTTTAAAAAGGAAGCGGTAGCCGTCAGCTAACGCTTCCTCACCCCCCTAAGGTATCTCAATTAGAGGAAGAGATACGGTTTGAGTAGAAGCCTGCGTTGGTATAAGTTGTGGTAATGGTGTAAGCAAAGTTACTACCCTGTGCAAATGCAAATGCACCCGCGTTTGCCTGGGAAGGAGAATATTGAAATCCACCTTGAACTTCTTTTGCTTGTTGAGCAACCATTTCTATGTGAGATAGATCTTTGATAATCATGATATTGCTCTCCTGAAAATTGCTAGTTCATTCGTCTAAGTTGGTGTCAACATAACAAAAAAGCTATTGAAGAAAACCACCTGTTTTATGGGGCTTCTATTCAATAGCTTCTTGAACAAAAACTCAGTAAAACAAGCTTCATGAAGTACGTGCACTCGCATAGGAAGTGGTGTAAGTAGGTCCATTAGCAGCAGCACCAGCAGCAGCACCAGCAACAGCGTATTTATATCCATAGTCAATGCTATAGCTATACTTACCAGTTGCAGGGTTAAATGAATAAGATACGTTGTAACCTGAACCTGAATCAGAGACAGCATAGGTTGATACACTGCTTGTAGGTGTGCTGAAACTCTGTTGAACTACTTGAAGTCCCCCATGCACTTGAGTATCACTCGTAAGTTCAGTTTCACAAAAGCTTAGGTCAACTATTTTTAATCGACTCATAATCTCTCCTTTTCTTCGCAGACATATCGCTGAAAGTTGTTTAATAACTTTCAGCGATTTTTAGTATTTGTTTAAAATGCCTCTGAGCAAAGTTTTCAGCCAATGCGCCAACAACTTGCATATTTCTTCGGACTGTCAGCGCATCACTAGTCATTAGAAGCCACTGCGCGGGTTCTCTCATTGAGTGCAAGTGGCGTTCATTACTCAGACAAAGGACTAATGACTAATGACCCTTACGGGGAAGACCTCCGGTCTCGCTGCGCGCTCCGCCAGTCGCAGCCTACGGCTCGCTCCGCTAACATGGGGAGCCAGTACTGAAGCGCGTAGCGTGGCACTTTGTGCCATAGGAGGGTTTCCCGACAGAGGTATCTGGCGTTGGAAACCACGCCACATGCTACAAGTCGGCAGAGCGTATCCCTTCGCAGTGGCTCGTCTTGGGGAGCCACTGCTGCAGGAGGGTTTCCCGACAGAGGCATATGGCGTCCGCGCTGGCTCACTAAGGACGACCTGAACGAGTCAGTGTGCAAATTCAATGCGTAACAGCTTACCTATGAAGCAGTGGAGCTAGAGTATGAGCCTGAGCTAGCACTATTGGGGTAGGAGTAGTAGTAGGGGTAGTAGTAAGGGTAGCCAGAAGTCGCACTTGTATATGTGCTGGTAGATGTAGTAGCGAAATAGCTACCGTTAGCATAAGCATTAGCAGATGCACTAGATGATGCAAATCCACCTTGAACTTGATGATTTTCTGCAGTGATTTCGAGGTGAGAAAGATCTGCGATAATCATATGATTCTCCTAGACTTTACTAGTTTTGATGGGAAACTTTTTTGTAACCAAAACTCTCTTTTCGGTTACATGTATAAACCTAACACTTCCATAAAATAAAAAATATAAAGTAACGATGAAGATGGATTTTTTTTGAGCAAGAAGATCTGTTCTTACATAGATTTTTTTCTATTAAAATAATACTAAAATAGGCAAGACAATGAATCTGGTTTTTTGAAATTTTTTAAACCAGAAATTTCGGTTTTAAACTAGAAATTAAAGCAAAAACTATAAGTTAAAAAATCAATAATTGATTTTTTTCATAAAAAACCTCTTTTTTGTTTTTGTGATAGTTTTGAAAATCCTTGCATGAATAGTTCGCAACGCAAAGTTTGATTTGCGCTAAATAACCTCTAATATCTCCTAATTTTGGAGTGAAGAACTGATAACTAAAGTCAAGGCTGCATCAACACATCCTCTGATGCTTGAAGATAAGTGTCGGAATCTAACATGGTCAATGTTTCCATTAATTCAATTTGTTGCTTCAACCAATGATCAAACAATTATTGCTGAATTTGGTCAAGTAAGTGCTGATCCAAGATAGGTTGAATCGTTTCTTCTACCCAAATCAAATAAACTCCCTTGGAGGTTGATATCGTCTTGATAAGAGATGGTGGAGTGGCAGCAAATACAGCTGCTGCAATCTCTTGTCGAAATTTGTACGACGTCAGATTCCTTAATATGCTTTTTGTCGGCTTTTTGTCGCAGACATATCGCTGAAAGTTGTTAAACAACTTTCAGCGATATTTACTATTTATTTAGAATGCCTCTGAGCAAAGTTCTAAGCCAATGCGCATATAACTTGCATATTTTTTCGTGATCACTGTCAGCGCATCACTCGTCATTAGTGATTAGTCAGATAAAGGACTAATCGCTAAGGACAACTCGAACGAGTCAATATGCAAGTTCAATGCGTAACAGCTTAGCTATGAAGCAGTGGAGCTTGAAGATGAGCTTGAGCTAGCACTATTGGGGTAGGAGTAGTAGGGGTAAGGGTAGTAGTAGTAAGGGTAGCCAGAAGTCGCACTTGTATAAGTGTTGGTACTTGTAGCAGCGAAATTGCTACCGTTAGCATTAGCACCAGATGATGCACTAGATGATGCAAATCCACCTTGAATTTGATGATTTTCTGTAGTGATTTCGAGGTGAGAAAGGTCTGCGATAATCATATGATTCTCCTAGATTTTACTAGTTTTGATTGGAAACTTTTTTGTAACCAAAACTCTCTTTTTGATTACATGTATCAACCTAACACTTCCATAATAGTAAAAAAATAAAGTAACGATGAAGTTCGATTATTTTTGATCAAAAAAAATAGTAAAAACATCAACTTTTCTCTATTAATAAATTATACAAAAATAGGCAAGACAAAATTCTGGTTTCTTTGAGAAAAAAACCAGATACTTAGGTTAATGACTATAAAATAAACAAAAAAACATTAGTAAATAACAAAATTACAGCAGTTTTCGGGTAAATAGACCACACTCTCCGGGACGCAATACCTTGTACCCCTATAAAAAATAGTGGTTCAAATAGATGAAAACCGCTGTAAATAATAAATTTTGTATCCGAAATAACCTCTTTTTGTTTCTGTTATAGTTTTGAAAATCCTTGCATGAATAGTTCGCAAAGTTTGATTGGCGGTAAATAACCTCCAATATCTCCTAATTTTGGGGTGAAGAACTGATAGCTAGAGTCAAGCCTGCATCAATACATCCTCTGATACTTGAAGATGAGCGTCAGAATCTAACATGGTCAAGATTTCTATTGATTGAATTTGTTGTTTCAACCAATGATCAAACAATTCTTGCTGAATTTGGTCACGTAAGTGCTGATCCAAAATAGGTTGAACAATTTCTTCTACCCAAATCAAATAAACTCCCTTGGAGGTTGATATCGGCTTGATAACAGACGGCGGAGCGGCAGCAAATACAGCGGCTGCAATCTCTGGTCGAAAATCTGTACGACGTCGCATTCCTTGATATCCTCCAGCACGTCGAAGTTCAGGCTGTTGAATATATTCACGAGTAATTTCTTGGAAAGTAATTTCGCCTGACTGCAGAGAATAAAACAGTTCTAGAGCTAAATCTCTGTCATCCAAGATGACTTCATAGGTGACAGCAGCAACGTAATTGAGTTGGTTTTCATAAAAGAATCGTTCCACCTGCGTAGCAAACAGGTGATTAGCTAACTTAGTAGCAAGTACGTTGTTATGAATCAATTCTTCAAACTCAGCCAGACACAGATGATGTTTTTTTAGCCAGTCCCAAGTGTCTTGAGCTTTGACAAGTTTTTTTGCAAAGCGTAATTTATCTCCTTCCTGTTGAAGTTCTTCTTCCGAGACTTGAATACCTGCTTCTTGGGCCGCCGATGCAATAATTTTTTGGCTTGCTATAGCACAGACAACATCAGGGATTTGGCAAGAAAGTTTTAAATTGCGAACTAAGTCTGCACCGCAAATGATCAAACGTTTTGACACGACACGATTCTCCTAAAAATTTTAAATTTTGGCATTGGAGAATGGAAGTATGAAATAGGGTAGTTCTGATTTGACGCCTTGTTGATTTATCAGAGGTTAGCTGAGGATTTACGCAGCTTGTCAAAGAAATATACGTTTCTTTACATCATCCCCCAACTCAGCAATGCCAAAATTTGAGACTGGTAACGTTAAAACAGTTATCAGTTACCAGTTACCAGTTATCAGGTAGGAAACGGACTGGTCCACCCCTTGTTCACTGTTCACTGTTAAGGTTGACTTTTGACTAAACGTCTAAACCACCTTTGTGCAATTTCTGAAATGGATCTAAGATAAAGTCGATGACACGTCGGCGGCGGATAACCACCTCAGCGGTTGCACTCTGTCCAGGAGTGAGTTGAATACGTTTGTTGCCATTCTGGATATACTGCTTATCCAAAGTTATTTCTAACTCAAAGTTTTCTACACTCCCTTGAGGTGTTTGGTTAACTTTGGAGTCTGGAGAAATCCAATTGACTTTTCCTGACACGATGCCATACTCCTGAAAAGGATAAGCATCAAACTTGGCTTTCACAGGCATACCTAATTTTAAGAAGCCACTATGCTGATTAGGCATCTGAGCCTTGAGTACTAAACCACGATTTAATTGTGCAATTTGAGCAACTTTCTGACCTGGTTGTAGTACTGCCCCAGGCTTGGTAGTCGGGAATTCAAAAATCACACCATCAACGGGCGATCGCACCACTCGTTGCTGCAGTTGAATCTTGTAAGATATCATCTGGCTTCCTGTTTGGGCAATTTCAGAGTGTAGGGAGTTGATTTGTGATTGCAGTTGTTTAAGTTCTTCTTCAGTTTTGAGTTGTGCAAGTTCACCTGTATGAACCTGGCTTTGATAATTGCGTTGTTCTTCATGGAAACGGAGTTCAGCTTGCTGGATTTGTGATTTCCCTTGCTGAATAGTCTTTTGATAACTGCTTTGTTGCTCTTTTAAACTGGACTGAGCTTGAGCAATATCAGACTGAGCTTGTACAAGGTGTTCGTAGTTTTCCTTGGCAGACTGTTGGATTTCCTCAAAACGCTCTTGTGGCATAACACCATCTTGATAGGCTTTTTTATAGCGTGGGACTTTTTCTTGAGAGGCTTGAAAACGAACTTCTGCTAATTTATAAGCTACCTTACTAGAATCGAGAGCTTGTTGCACCTGGTCTACTTTCGCCAGTTTTTCCTCATTCTGTAAGTTATAGACGGCTTTGAGAGCATCTACATTTTGTCGCGCCTGATCCACTTGGGACTGCTTTGCTAAGAGTTGAGCTTGGTTTTGTTGTTGCTGAGTTTGCACTGAAAGCGTCAATTGATTTTTGACTAGCTGTAAGCTTTCTCGGCTATTTTTTAGTCCGTCCAACTTTGTTTGAACCTGCTTGAATTCAGTTTTGAGAACCTGTGAGTCCAGTTCCAGTAGAACCTGACCTGATTTTACGGTGTCGCCTTCTTTGACGTTGACAGCAGTCACACTTCCACCAACTGGACTATCTAATTTTTGGGTTGCACCTTTGGGTTCAAGACGTCCTCTAGCACTTTCTGTCTCATCCACCTTTGAGAACATCGCCCAAGGTAAAACAGTAATTGCAAAGACTAATAACAAGTACAGCGAAGAACGTGTCCAGGCTCTAGGTAAAGCATCTAACAGTTCTTCTGTTCCGAAATACCAATTTTCTTGTGCCTCATCTATTGATTCTGTTTGATCTGTTGACTCAATAGATTCGGATACTTCTTCCGAAGGAATGTAGCTTTTATGCTTATCCGACTCCAGTTTGGTAAATGGAGATGGACAATGACGAGGTGTATTTGCCATAGTTTTCGGCTTTAAGTTCGTCAAATCAATGTTGTGCAAACAAGTTGGCTTCTGGTTTGCAGAAGCCTGTATGTAGGGTTGTGGTTAAGTTCTTGGCGCTATCTACATAGTCTGAGTTTGCCACGAAGAACTATATATATTGATATGCTGCAATAGTGTCTGTTGTTTAGCAAAAACACTTTGTGAATGCTGGTTTCAGGATTTATGCCTATGCAAAGCACCCGAATTTTAGTTTTATTATGAAATATTTTAGCCGAAAGCTGGGGCTATTTGTTGACACTAGCTGAGTCGGTGCGAAAATTCTGATGACATTTCCTTTCCTCCACCACAAAAATTAGTCTTTGGTGTGAACTAGTGGTTCACAACCACGAACTTTGGCGTGTTGCTTGCAGAAAAAATCTTAATTCTCTGCTTTGGTTCAAACCAGCGTGTCGGTTCGGCTTCGCCGTGCCGTCTGGGCATAGAGCTCATGACTCAGCTTCCTACGCTTGCCTTGCTTGCCTTAATCTGGTAATTTTAGGTTGGTCGAGTACTAGATTCGGTTGAGCCTAAAGTACAGTCTGATTAAAGAACTGGTTGCTCATCCCAATATATGCGCGCTATAAATCTGTTATGTAAGCTTGCTAAAGCTTGCCGTTGAATTGTCCGGTGTAAAATAGCATTTTCTGGCCGCACATGGTTGTTTTCAATTTTACTTTAGTAAAAATTATTTTAAAGAGAAAATTCCAGGAAATTCTCAGAAGAACTTTTATCTTAATAAAAAAATATAATACTTCATTAAAAAACCACAACTTCTTTAGTTTACAGCAGTTTTCACCTAAATGAACCACAGGGTTTGTAAGGGCGCAATGCTTTGCGCTCCTACGACTGTGGTCTATTTACCTGAAAATGGCTGTAATCAGGCTTTGACTCTAGATAGGCTGCATGTAACAAAACCTCCTTCCTGGGAGGGAGTTGTAGTTACTATTACTATCATATAGTGTCGTTACTGTTACGAATGAAATCTCAGTAAAATTCTAACACTTAAGGATTTGATTAAGTAACAGACGGAACAACAAACTGTTTTGAGTCTGGTATTTGAGCAAGGAATAATGTTATGGGTTTAGAAAACCGAATCAAAGCAACAGCTAAGAACATTGAGGGCAAAATTCAAGAAGTTGTAGGTGACATCACTGGCAATACACAAGACCAAGTGGAGGGGAAAGCAAAGCAAGCTGAGGCGCGTGCTCGTCACGTGGTTGAAAACGCAAAAGATAAACTTGAACAGATGAAAAATCAATTCAAGAAAGGGTTTGAATAATTAAAATACTCGGGCTAAAAGAGTAGAGCTTAAGAGTGTTCCAGCCATAATCAATTGCTGTTATAAAATACACTCTCATCAACGGATGCATCTGTTGGTGAGAAATATTATGGTTGATTTTTTATACAGACCATTCGATGCTTTGAGTCGGTTAAATTTGAGTTCTCATAACTCACTGAGTTTTTCTTATGTGGATAGTTATCTTGTCATTTGAATTTTGGAGCAAAGGAGCGATGTCATGCCAAGACTAGTCGGTCGGCGTTCTAACGGTAGTTTATACGTCCTATCTATTTTTATTGTTGCGATCGCAATAGTAGGAGTACTTCAGTACTCTGGTGTCATTAATATTCAGAACTTAGTTGAGCAGACGAAAGTCAGGTTTCACAAGAGTAGCCTGCCGAATGCGTTTGGTATTGCTAATTTACATGATAAACAAATAAGTGCCAAGAGGTTTGAAGATGCGTAAAGGAAGCGATTTAATCGGTAAGGTCGTCATTACATACGACACCGGAGAACAAATTGAGCGGGTTCAAGATCTAATTTTCGATCAAGACAGCCATTCGCTTCTGGGACTAGTTGTGGATGAGGGAGGGTTCTTTCGTGCTACCCGCGTTATTCCATTTTCCAGTATACAGGCAATTGGTCCGAATGCAGTCGTTGTACCATCCAAAAAGGCGATTGTGAAACTCAGGGCTGTGCCTGAAATCAGGGCGATAATGAAGCGCAATAACGTGCTTAAGGCAACCCGGATTTTCACAGTCAATGGGCGCGACCTAGGTACTATGGTTGACCTTTACTTTGACGAGCAGACAGGCTCTGTTGAAGGCTACGAAGTATCTGGCGGTTTGTTTGCCGATGCCTACTCTGGTCGCTCGTTTGTTCCTGCTCCTCAAACCCTGAAAATCGGTGAAGATGTGGCATTCGTACCAGTAGAAACAGCCGAATCGATGCAGGAGCAAGTTGGCGGTATTAAGGGGGCTGTTCAGGCTGCTGGTGATAGCTTGCAAGTCACGACTGCTATGGCTGGTCAGAAGCTTCAGGAAGTGACTCAGACTGCAACAGAAAAATTGCAAGAAACAACAGAGGCTGTTGGAAAGCGACTACAAGATGTTAATCAGGCAACTGTTACCTCTATTACGAATGCGATCATTGATCCGGCTGCACAGAAAGCCTTCGTGATTGGTAAAGTTGCAGAGCAGAATGTGGTCGCTGCGGATGGAACACTATTAGTTATGCAGGGACAGGCAGTTACTTTGTTAATTGCATATGAGGCTGAGCGCCTTGGTATGCTTGATCAACTCTACCGGGCAACAGGAGGTCCTGTTGTCGGGGAGCTAAACCGCAAGATACAACAGACAGCCAACACAACCAGCGCACAATTCCAAGAAATTGTAGACACTACCAGTGAAAAGTTGCAACAGGGTGCTGGCGTTGCGAATGAAAAACTACGAGAAATGACTCGTACCGCCGCTGCTAAGTTAACAAATGCAGTGGTTGATCCAGAAGAGCAGAAGGCACTGATCATTGACAGAGTAGTTGAGTGCGATGTTATTGCACCAGATGGAACATTGCTCATTCCTCAAAGTCAGTTAGTCACATTAGAGATTGCCGATGAAGCTGAGCGTCTAGGTGTGCTGGATCAACTGTTTCGGGCAGCAGGAGGTAGTTTATCAACCGAGTTGAGCAACTTAGCAAATAACTTCCTTGCTGGTCATGCGGTTGAACAAGCGTTAGGTCGGCGTGTACATCATATCGTTCAGAGTAATGAAGCATTAGTCGTGGCTGCACCGGGACAAATTGTCACGCCGGAAGTGATAAAACGGGCGCAGACTTATCAACTTGAGCAGGCTTTACTCAATGCTGTTGGTTTAACCTCAACTGAAGCAGCTTATGCCAATGCCAACAAAACATTTGCAGAGGCGAGTGATCTCGTCGTGGATGGTGTCATTCAAATACGGGACAATGCAAGTACTCTGTTAGTAGTGCTCAAAGAAAGGTTTGAATATTTACGTAAACATGCACTTCAAGTCCTAGAAGAACAACGGATGAAGCAAGCCTTGGGACGTCCAGTGAATCGAATTATCCTTGATTACAAGGATAACATCATTCTCAGTCCTGGTGATGTCATCACTCATCGTGCGATTGAACTTGCTCGTCAAGCTGATGTACTTGATATCTTATTTAGTTCTGTATGGAAGACTCCGGAACTTCCAGCTACCGTACTATTGAACTCATCGCCAAAGGCTGAGGTCAAAACAATTCAAAATTCCAAATCACCGAAGATTTGATCGGAGGAAACCTCCGCTCAAACTTCTCTCAAAGTTCAAAATTAAGAATCCCCATCCATTTGGGGGCTTGAAATATTGATAGGACTTACGCATGGAAACGAGAAATCAAGGGTTTGGGCAAGGGGTATAGGGGTATAGGGGAGCCAGTACTGAAGGAGGGAAACCCTTTCGGCAGTCGCTCATGGGGGAAACCCCCAAGACCGCACTGCCTCACCCCGGCACTGGCTTCCCTTACACCCTCCCACAACTCAGGGTCTCGTTGCCTAAGTCCTGATTGAGTAGGGTGGGCATTATGCCCACCCTACACTTTTATTTAATTTTTAAGCCTTCCATTGATTTTGGGATCTAATACCAGTTGTGAACCTGATTCGTTGACATGGTATGTCCAAGATTGTCTGCCAACTTGGATAACAACTTCCCAGCCTTTAATGGGGTTATATTCTTTGGTGCAAATTTCGCCAAATTTGAATTCGCAGGGATTACCAAAGGTTTTCGGTGTGGCTTTGCTAACTTTTAGGTTAGAAGTTGGTATTCTCGAACGCTTGTAGGCATCCCGTAAAATTCTATCTTCGATTTCTTTTGAGAGTGCGCTTGATTGTGATGTACTCACTTTTGGATCTAATACCAGTTGTGAGCCGGATTCGTTAACGTGGTAAGTCCAAGAATTCTCTCCCACGCGAACAACCACTTCCCAACCTTTAATAGGGTTGAATTCCCTGGTACAAACTTCTCCAAATTTGAAGATGCAAGGATTGCTGAAGGTTTTTGCTGTAGCTTCGGTAATTTGTAATTCACGAATTGGTACGCCGGAACGTTTGGAAGCATCCTGCAGAATTCGATTTTCTATCCGTTTTGGCAGATCGTTTGAGTTCTGGTTTGTGGTTTGGGATATTTGAATGGTACTGTAGCTTGAGTTCTGGTTTGTAGTTTGGGATATTTGAACGCTGCTATAACTGCTCTGTATCTGCTCGTTTTCCCCAGAAGCAGCAGCAGGATAGTTTCCAACTACTCCGAGTCCACTTGAGAACAGACTCGTTAAGGTTAGAGTCAACAAAATTCCTTTGGGGGACTTGAGAGTTTTGCTAAGTGCAGGATATAGTTTGTTTATATATTTCATAGAACACCTTGAAGATTGAATCAATCAAATCGCGACTGAGGCTAATGCCCCAAGCGCGGTTTTTGTCTGTTTTGCTTTCGCTCTATAATCACAGACTACAAACTCAAGTTTCAAAGTTTCGGCTTATGTGCCGGATTAGCAACTGGTTGTCATCAAATTCCCTATCAACTTGGGCTAAATTCTTATCCGAACCGTATTAAGACAGTAGCCACAAAAGCAGGTTTGTCTAGGAAGCAATTGTGCTGTACCCAACCGAAGTCTCTGTCGTATTCTATTTTTTATTGTATAATTTATAACAAAGCAAGCCCTTGACAATTTTAGTATTTTGTAAAACAAATGAGAAAATTATCTATTATCCTAAGTTGTACAACTAGATATAAGCGAATCGTCGCTATGACGACATTTTCCTAGTAAAATACCAGTTAAGCTACCAGTTAAGCTTAAAATTACTGGTGTATGGGCTTGAAAGTATTAGTATTATCTATATTACTTGGTAATAACTTGCATTTGCTGTTAAGTTCAGTTACATTCAAGATGAACACCAAGTTTCAGTTCTTAATGAAACGATCAAGAACTGAAACTTGGTGAATACCTGAGTAAGACATTCGGAGAGGAAACATGTTAAATCAATTTGAAAAAAATGCTCAAAAGCATTTCCGTTCCAGCAAAATTCAAGTTGAAATCAAAGAATTGGCTCAGCCACTCAGTAAAAATACTACTGCTCAGTTAAATACTGATGCTGATGGCAGTGACTTAAATACTGATGCTGATGGAAGTGATTTGAGCAGCTAATAGTTGCTAATTATCCCATTACATTTAAACGCTAAGGAGTAGGTGCTATGATACCTCCTACTCCAATTTATAATTGGTTTTCATTATTTTTTTGTAAATTTATTGAGAAAGATTATAAATTAATCATGTTTAGAGATATACTAAAGCCATATACAGTTGAAGAGTTTTTCAAAAAGAATTGGACAAGCGAAGCAGTGTTTATCTCTAGTGGAGACCAAACGAAATTTGCTAACTTGTTTTCTTGGGAAAAACTCACATATCTTTTGAACTTTCATCAGTTCAAATACCCTGATCTCCGTTTAGCATTAGATGAAAAAGTCTTGGATGAAAGTGCAAATGCTAATATCATCCAGCGATGCCAAGAAGGTGCAACTCTAATCCTCAACGGAGTACATAAGCTAATTCCAGAACTGGCTACTTTCGCCTCGCAAATCAAATATGATTTGGGGTGTGGCGTACAAGTAAATGCCTATTGTTCCTGGCCCAAAAGACAGGGTTTTTCTTCTCACTATGACACCCATGAAGTCTTTATTTTACAAATAGATGGTACAAAGCAATGGTATGTATTTCGTGACACTATAAAGTATCCTTTAGCGGAACAGAAATCATCTTCTTTCTCGCCTCCAGAAGAAGAAGCTTATTTAATTTGCACTCTCAAACCGGGAGATGTTCTTTATATTCCTCGCGGTCATTGGCACTATGCAGTTGCTGTTGATCAACCATCACTGCATTTGACTTTAGGGGTGCATTGCAAAACAGGTATTGATTTTCTGGAATGGTTAGTGAACGAACTGCGTCAGCAGGAAGAGTGGCGCAAAAGTCTGGCATTACGTGTAGAGACAGCGGCTGCACAGAGGTATGTAGATAGCTTAATTGAAAAATTAAGTAAACATATTGCTCATAGCAATCTTTCTGATGATTATATCAGTTATATCGAGAGCTTCGACAAAGCGATCGCTCGCTACTCTTTACCTTATCAAGCTGGATTTAATATCTTTGAACAAGGGACACAAACTAAGTTCAAAAGCGCCAAGTTTCAGCGATTTAGAATTACCGAACTGCCAGATGGCAGTGGCTACAAAATTGTTGTAGCTGGAAAAGAAGTATCTCTAAAAGGGGTACCTCTCTCTCTTGTGGATAATTTATTCACTGGAGAAATATTTACAGGGAATGATGTGCTCAATTGGTTACCAGATTATGATTGGGAAATTGATATTGTTCCTCTTTTATCTCGCCTGGTAACTGAAGGCATCATTTTTGTTGCTCCCTCTACGTAATATCCTCATTAATCTTAAAACAACACTTACTACGACATAAATGAATACTTTGTTTTGTTCTGATAATTCACGCCGAATAGGAGAAGATATTATTGGCAGCGGCACCAATAACCAAACTTACATATTGGTTGAGTGCCCGACTCCCTGGACATCAGAAGCCTTCAATTCTAAATGGGTTCCAGAGAATTTGAAGCTTTTAATTGAAAAGTGTAAGTCGGCTAAAATTCCGGTAAGATTCCTTTTGATTGCTAATAACTTATCACATAAAGTAGACAGTACAACTGTATTAATTTATCAGAAAGAAGAAGGACTTAGTAACGGATACCACAAACAAGAGTTTCATCTAGCACATATTGAGCAAGCAGCAGGAGTTGTGAGAAAATGGTTATCTGGTCACTCTAGTAATTATGAAGTGAAAAGCAGTGCAACCAGAGATATTTTAGTGTGTACCCACGGTAGTCATGATCTTTGCTGTGCTAGGTATGGTAATCCCTTTTATTGCCAAGCTGTAGCGATGTGTGATAACTTGTGCTTGGACAATGTTCGGATTTGGAAATCAAGTCACTTTGGTGGACATCGATTTGCACCAACAATAATAGACTTGCCAGAAGGAAGATTCTATGGTGCCCTCGATCAAGATTCATTTCGCTCGATTTTAACGCGAACTGGTGATATCAACTGCTTGAATAAAGTTTATCGAGGTTGGGGAATTCTGCCAACTTCTATTCAGGTTTTGGAAAGAGAACTCATTCTCCAGCATGGATGGGATTGGTTTGATTACAAAGTTGCTGGCAGAATCATTGAGCAAAGTTCAGATAACACTACAATTCTAGCTGAACTAACTGTTGAAAAACCTGATTGTTCTCTTGACACTTACCAAGCTAAGCTTGTGAAAAATGAGAGTGAGAGTGTTGTGCTGCGGGGTTCTTGCAATGCCAAGAAAGAGTCATTGTTCGTTAAATATTCTGTAGCTAATCTCTCGGTTTTCTCTGAGACTGTTGCAGCTTGTATTGCATAAAAATATGACTCATGTCCAGATAATCAAATGGCTCCCCTGCTTCGTAGAAGCATAGTCGCTTGTAAAAGTTGATAGCATCAATTCGTGACATTAATCTCAAAGTCTTGAGATTTTTGTCATGAGCTATTTCTATCAATTTTTCCATGAGTTTTGTACCAATGCCTTGACGGCGAAACTCAGGTAACACAGCGAGATAAGCAATACTTCCCAATTCTTTTGACAGTAAGCGCAGTCTCGCTGAACCAATGACTTTGTGATCACAAACAGCAACTAGATGAAAAGCGCTATCTTCATGCTTGTCTTTTTCTGTTCCTTTGTCCATTCCTAAAGGTGCTCTCAAAACAAGCCACCTTTGGTGGAACATATCATCTAGTTCTTGTTTATCTTTGACGGGACGTATCTCGATGTTTTGCATTGAAATAAAAGGGGTTAGTTTCGTACACTTTTAGGAAACTGGCGTTTGAGTGCTGGAAAAACAGGACAAGGTGTTTGCTCTTGTAAATTTTCTGGTTTACTCCAGGTAAATGGGGCTTTTTTTGCAGCAGACATCCATAACAAACGCTTTGCTCGTGTCATAGCAACATAAAGTAAGCGGTATTCTTCAGCTGTTTTGAGGTGTTTTGCTTGTTCCCAAGCTACGGTGATGCTGGGTAAGGTAGATTGATTGTGGAGAGCAGCCCGAATTTGGGCGCGGGCAACTTCTGATAAAGTAAAGTTACCCAAAAACTGGCTTTGGGGAGGAACCCAAAATCTACCGGGAATCAAATTCTCATGTAGAAAGGGCATGAAAACGTAGTCCCAATCTAGCCCTTTTGCTTTATGCATGGTGATGATTGTCAGTTGACCGTTACGGGTGTATCGTTTTTCTAAGTCTTCTGTTTCCACTGGTTCAAAGCGTTCGGAACTGACGATTTCACTCAATGCATTCAGCATTGAACCCATTGAAGTATTGCCAGCTATTTGCTGGATGACTCTTTCTGCTAGTTTGTCGGCTGTTGCGAGTTCTGCTTGCTCATATTTGAGTGTTAGGGCTATGAATGAAATTAAATGGTAGAGGGGTAGTTCTAAACGCGCACGAAGTAAACTGCGACATAGGTGAGCAGCTTTTTGGACTGGTTGTGACTGAGGCGAAGCTATAGGAGTAGGATACAAAAATTCTTCCGGTAAAGTTGCAAGGGCGTTAAGATCCTGGGTTTCTATCAAACGTCGTTGTACAAAAACTTCTAATGTTCTTTTGAGGTAGTCAGGAGAGTGGGGGCGATCGCAAAATTGTAAAATTGCCAAAACTTCTTCTGGTACATGAGAATGGCGATCGCGCTCCCCCACATCATACACAGGAATGTTATGCTCTTTACACACAGAACTCAGCGCTTGTGCCAACCACCGTCCCTGACGATGTTCCCGTACTAAAATCGCTGCACTAATATTGTTGGGTTCTTGAGAAAATAACTCTACAATCCTCTGAGACAGCAACTCGACTGTGTGATGAATGTCGCGTGGTGTGTACAGTTCCAATCCTAGTCCCACAGCTTGGGGATTGACATCAGCTTCACGGTGATTAGGTTCAACGGGGCGAATTCTTTGGAAACGAAAAGGAGTGGGAGGAGTCAGGGAAAATTCTTTGTTGATCTGTGTTTCCCTGTTATTATCCTCTTGTTGTGTGGTTTTCACATAAAGACTATTTACCCACTCTAAGACAAAGTTGGCGGCGTCGATGATAATTTTCGTGCTACGACCAGCTTGATCCATTGTTACTAATCGTTGCTGGGCGTCGCAATCTTTGCAAAATTGCCGAAAATAAATCGGATCGGCTGGGGTGAAGGTTGAGTTAATCGCTTGGTTTGGATCACCAACGCGAATCATATTTGGTGGTTCGTCAAGATTGTTGGGGTTAGTGGCGAGAATTGTTAATAGCTTTGTTTGCAAGGGACTCGAATCTTGGGCTTCGTCTTCAAAAACAGCGAAAACTTGATTTTGCTCAATTCTGCGAGCGTTTTCGTTTTCCAAAACACGCAGGGCGGCTAAAATCATGTCGTCGTAGTCGATGAAGTCACGCGATCGCATTAACTTTTGATATTGCTCGTACAACCCAGCCGCGATACTTAAGATGTTATATTCGTCTGTGGTTTGTTTGCCAGTGGTTTGTTTGCCAAATTCACGCAAATCTTCTGGTAATAAACCAGAACTCTTTGCTTCATGAATAACTATAGTTGCTAGTTCTGGTAAGACTTCTGTCCGCAACACCGACTGTCGCCGCAGTCTTTCTGTTTCTTCGCCGTCAAATTGAATACCTTCTAATAACCGATAATACCGCCCCGGAGCGGTGGCAATCCATTGCTCTACAGCAGTCCGAATAAATCTATGACTTTGATTTGGTGTAATTAAAGTGACGTTATCTAATTCTAAACCTGATAAATCGGGATAACGGCTGGCTATGTTCAACGCCAGACCATGTAATGTATTGACACTAAAGCCAGTTTGGGGTAATGATAATTTTTTTAAGTATTCGCGGATTTTGATTTTAATATTAGCAGCAGCTGAGCGAGTAAAAGTAACAACAATCAGTTGACGACGGATGTTTCGACGTGATTGGGCAGATTGTTCATACTGACGGGCGATCGCAATTGCAGCTGCTGCAGCCATTCCAGTAGATTTGCCTGCACCGGGAACTGCTGACACAGCTAGTGAACCGGAGTTCCAGTCAGCCATACGCTGCTGTCCTTGACGCAGAGTA
Organism: Brasilonema angustatum; assembly: GCF_059505445.1. NCBI lineage: Bacteria > Bacillati > Cyanobacteriota > Cyanophyceae > Nostocales > Scytonemataceae > Brasilonema > Brasilonema angustatum. Next base: position 131,977 of record NZ_JCACKO010000146.1, read on the forward strand.
TTACGGATATTCGCTATGGTTGTCTCTCGCAGGGAAGAGACAGATAATGTAGATTCTATAGATTGAGATTCTTTAGGCACTGATTTTTAGTATAAGCGTCTTATCTAATCAGGACTTACGCAAGGGAAACGTAGTTGTGTCATTGCGACGTAAGTCGTAACTACAGTCTTGTTCTTTCGTAACTCGTGCGTAAGTCCTACTAATAAGATTTTAGATTTTGAACCGCAGATGGACGCAGACGGACGCAGATAATGTTTAGATTTTTATCTGCATCCATCAAACCATCAGCAGTTATCAGTTACCAGTTATCAGTTATCAGTTTCCCTGTTCCCTGCTATAGAAGGAATGGCAAATCGTAAATTTTCTCTACATTATCTCGCTTTGGTTGGGGCGATCGCCCTCGGTGCAATTTTACGTTTTTGGAATTTGGATGTTAAACCTCTGTGGATGGATGAGGTGATTACTGCAATTTTCAGCTTGGGCAAAAGCTACAACGATTTGCCAATGGAAGTGGTGTTACCTCTAAAACGCGTCAGCGAGATTTTTACTCTTCAATCAGGGGTGAGTTGTTCTGAAATTGCTAAGAATATTGCTAGCCAGTCTACTCATCCGCCGCTGTTTTTTTGTGGGATGTACAGTTGGTTGCAGTGGTTGAGTCCTTTGGCAAGTGAGTGGGTTGCGAAGTTGCGATCGCCTGCAGCATTTTTTGGTGTCGCTGAAATTGTCACAATTTACTATCTCAATCGTATTGCTTTCTTTCCGTCTGCCGGGATAATCGCAGCAGTTTTTATGGCTGTTTCCCCTCTGGCTGTTTACCTTTCCCAAGAAGCAAGACATTACACATTGCCGATGTTCGTGATCACTTTAGCAATACTTGGGCTGGTGCAAATTGTCAAAGATATTGAAAAGCGGCAAAAAGTGAGATTGTGGGTTTTGCTGGGATGGGCAATCATTAACAGTATTGGTTTTTATGTTCATTACTTTTGTATTCTTGCTTTTATTGCTCAAATTGCAACGCTACTAGTACTGATGTGTTGGCGAAGAGGAAGTATTCTCAACAAGCGCCCAATTTGGCTAGCACTCATTGTATGTGTGAGTTTTGTTGCAGTTAGCTTTCTGCCCTGGTTACCAGTTGTTTTGAATAACTATAACCGTTCTGAAACCAGTTGGCTTGATCCTCCGCAAAATATTTCCCCAGTTTATCAAACTCTGATTACCTGGCTGCTGATGGTGATTTCTCTTCCTGTGGAAAAGCAGCCACTTGCAATTGCAGTTTTATCTGGGTTGTTAATGCTTTTATTTGGTATTTGGGTGGGTTGGCAAGTTTACAAAGGTTTAAGGCAGCTATGGTGTAAACAATCAACGCATTTAGCGACACTCACGCTGCTTAGTTTCTCTGTGTGCGTGTTATTGGAATTCTTTGCGATCGCCTATTTCTTGGGAAAAGATATTACTGCTGTTCCCCGCTATCACTTTGTTTATTATCCCAGCTTTTGTGCCCTAATTGCTGCAAGTTTCGCTCAAATCAACAAGAAAGAAAAAAGAAGACATTTCATTTTCAATCAGAAGTCTTCATGTTTGATCATTTTATTCGTCGGATTTTTTAGTTGTGTTTTTCTTGTTTTCAACTTAGTTTTTCAAAAACCATTTGAACCGGAACAAGTGGCGCGAAATATGAATCAAAATCCTTCCATTCCTCTTGTGATGGTAGTGGGATACAGAGATTACCAAGATGTGGCATTAGGGTTAAGTTTCGCTTTAGCATTGGAACCACTTAGGGAAGCGCAAGAATATTCCTCCTCTAATGTTGCTTTCTTCAAGCAATCACCAGACTTTGCTCCTGTTTTGCAAAAACTTTCCCAACTTCCTCCACCAACTGCAACTGATCTTAGTTTATGGCTTGTTGGTCCAGGTAGAAAACGCAAAGACTATCCGCAGCAGATAACACTTTCCCAGCAAATGACTTGCACTATAGATTCTTTGCAGCACTATCGCATTGGTGTTCCTTATCAGTTGTATCGTTGTGCAGTTTCAATTCCTGATAAGACTTTGTAAAAAACTCGGATAAAAATCAATACGCTTGCTGTTAAGGATTGATCCTCCCTAGCCCTCCTTAAAAAGGAGGGAACGAAGCCCGGTTTTTTTAAGAAACTGGGCTTCTAATTTCTCGGGTTACTTCTTAAAAAAGATATTAGAGTATTGTTTTAACTATGTGCGGTTCCCTGATGGAATGGACAACCCTGAGTTTGATCTAGCGTCTTCCAAGGCTCAGGTGCATAGAAATAGTTCGGTTTGAGTATCCGGTTTTCCATTCCCATTGCCCACGCTTTGGAGGTTGAGCCAGAAATGGGCGGGATGATCCAAGTCCAGTCAGCGTACAAGGAACGACCGCAACGCTTCTCTTCATCTACGAACTTTATAAAGTAATCGGCGTTGCTGAATCACGATATGAATTGTGCGTTAAGCGTAGCTCTGCCGTAGGCAATCGCCATGCCAAAGCGGGGGCTTCGCCCCCGCATCGGAATCTCACGATGTTTAAGATAATAAATTAACAATCTAACCGAAAGTTCAAGCATTTCTACTGATGCGCGAATAACAAAAAGTTTTACGGTGTAATCGCGCCAAGTAGTGTCTTAATCTACTATTTTCACCTTCCACCCAAGTCAATTATATTTTACTAATAATATGGTCTTCCTGATTAATAAAACGTGGATAAACTGGATAACCATCCGTAACATAAAAATACGATTTCCACGCCTTAATTCTCTGCCACAAATGTCTAAAAGTGTCCGAACTTCTATCTCCTAACACACATCCCAAAATTCCTGGAATCTTGTGATTAACTACGCTCCACACCCAAATCTTGTTTTTTTTGAGCCGACGAAAGTTTCTAATTCATCAATTTCCGTTATTTCCGGTATTTCTGTTGTCTCTGGATTCTCAGGTAATTGACGACCAATTTGTTTTACCCAAAAAATTATTGTTGTATGATGCACTTTTTTCACTCTTTCAATTGCACGGAAACCAGAACCATTAACGTACATTTCTAAACACTCACGTTTCATTTCATCGCTATATCCTTTCGGATTATGATATTCAATGAATTGACGACCACAATCTGCATATATGTAATTCTGTTTACCTCTTTGTTTCCCATTTTTACGGATATGGTTTGAATCACAACGCGGACACTGCATGAAGATTCACCCTAATTTATATTCTCATTATGCAACGCCAGATAAAAATAGTTTAAAACGTAGATTTAGTAAAACTTTTACATCTATTCTATAGTAGTCACTGATTAGTAGTCACTGATTTTTGATGGTACTCAAGATAAGCTTTTGTTTAATCAAGATTTCTGGTAAAATTTCTATCTAAAGGTAGATGATAAATATCAGCAAGTAAACAGGGGTGTGATCAGAGTGAGAAATGTACAGTTAATATTTGTCACTCTATAAATAGTAATTTACCAAGATAGGGTAAATTCAAACTTTGATTTGAATGTAATCAGAAGCTGACTAAACGTGGCGCTATTATTTCTATTCTAGGCAAGTTGAACAATGAGTCAGTTATCAATTGAGAATTTACTGAAACAAAAGATAGGCTTAGACGCCAGTACCCTTGGTTCTGCCACCATCAACAGAGCAATTTCTCAATGCATGGCAATTTGCGGTTTGAATAACATAACAGATTACCTGGCACGATTGCAAACATCAACTCAGGAATTAGAACAATTGATTGAAATGGTTGTCGTACCAGAGACTTGGTTCTTTCGGGACAAAGAACCTTTTGTATTTTTAAGCCGCTATGTGATGTCTGAATGGTTTCCAAACCATCGTGGTAGGGTGCTGCGTATATTAAGCATACCTTGTTCAACCGGTGAAGAACCATACTCGATCGCGATCGCACTTACTGAAGCTGGGTTACCTACCAAAAATTTTTCTATTGACGCAGTTGATATCAGCAAAAAGTCACTCCTCAAAGCACAAAGGGCTGTCTACAGCAGAAATTCCTTTCGTGGTAACAACGACTCTATGCGGAAACGCTATTTTACCCAAGTTGGGGAAGAATACCAGTTGTGCGACTCTCTTAAGAGTACCGTTCATTTCATCCACGGCAATCTCCTAGATCCTTCTTTTTTAATGAACAAAGTTCCTTATGATGTGATTTTTTGTCGCAATGTATTAATTTACTTTGATAGCTCAGCCACAGAGAAAACTGTCCAGGTTTTGTCACGTTTATTAATAGATAAAGGGCTGCTATTTGTGGGACACTCTGAAACACAGTTATTAAGTCCTCAGTTTGTGAGTGTGCGACACCCCCTAGCATTTGCTTACCAAAAGCAGGAGAATAAAAACCAGCAGTTAAGGCATGAGGAAAAATCAAACAATAGTAGTCAGCCTACAGAAAGAAAAAAACCTTTACAAAAATTAAACTCCAAATCAGACGTAAAAATAACTTCTCATTCTTTTTTAGATAAGTCTAAAGAAGTTAAAACCATACCTTTGAACAAAGCCAAGGGTGATTCTACCACTACCCCAACCCCGATGCTCAAAACTGCACAAAGCTTGGCTGAACAAGGACAGTTGGATGAAGCTCTTCGCTTATGCGAAACTTACCTAAGTCAAAACCCCACCAGTGCTGAAGCTTACCTTTTGTTGGGACAACTGTATCAGATACAAAGTAATCAGGAACAGGCTCTTGCGTCCTACCAAAAAGCGATTTACCTAGAGCCAAATCATTATGAAGCACTTCTCAATCTAGCCCTACTTAAAGAACGTAGTGGCGATCTTGCCAGTGCAGCAGTTATCCGACAGCGAATCCAACGACTGCAAAAGTTTCATAATCAATAAAAACCCGAGCAATTAGCAACTGAAAAATCTATTAATAATTTTTTGGTAGAAGTTGAATCGAGGGTTATTGTCACGTTATTGTCTATAGATTGTCGTTTTTTTGTTATTAGGTATAAATAGAAAATGTTTAAAAAATTGAAACTTAGAGACCGCAGAATTCTGAACTATTCTATATATCAGCATACAAATCGGCGAAATTATTGAGCAAGTGCAAGCGCTAACTCCACG
>NZ_JCACKO010000147.1:0-6130 GCF_059505445.1 Brasilonema angustatum
AGAGCCGATTGTAGCTACTGACCAACCCACTAATCGAAGAGTGGGGTGTTGTGCAATGCAGATATACACCCCATATCAGTTGCGCAGAATCGTGCAGGAATGCTTGAGATGGCGTGCAAGATATGCACACTTAGTCAACATCCGTGCAGACTCGTTGAGCACCACTCATACTACACCCCATATCATTAAAAACAACCTCTATTCTGTAATGCGCTCTGGGAGCGGGTTTCAGGCTACTTAATGTTAGGCGTTCGCCTAATTGTGCACTTCTACAGCATTATATCATGCCTTTCCCACCTTATAAGAGTGGGGTGTTGTGCACTGTAGACATACACCCCATGTTAGTTCTTCGGGCGGATGCACACTCTATTTACACCCCATATCAGTAAAGTGTTGGTACTTGAAGACTCGTGCAGACATCCTGCACAAATCAAAAGACACCCCATATCACTTATGCAAAGCTTAATTCTATAATGCGCTCTGGGAGCGGGTTTCAGGCTACTTAATGTTAGGCGTTCGCCTGATTCTGCATCAAATCATACCAACCCAATAATTAACGAGTGGGGTGTTGTGCACTCCAAGAACACACCCCATGTCATTTTTGGGCGGTAAAGATACACCCCATGTCACCTTTGGTGGCGCTTTTACACCTCTTATTAACACCCGATATCAGTTTTATACGGTTTTTGCACAATACACTAGCACCCCATATCATCTGCAGCGCCATTATTGCATTTTTCGCGAGCACCCCATATCAGTAATGGAGGATTCATCATTCTTGAACCTAAGACGCCTTCTCGCACTTAGCTTGAATTTGGCTTCCTTTTCCTACAAAGTCCCAATAGGATGTGGCGTTTTCAAGGGCAGAAGTAAGTGGTCTGCTGGCTCGGTTTTTTGCAATCGATTTACCTAATCATTACTGTTTTTACAACATTGTTATTTGATTGTCACAACATTGTTATTTGATTGTCACAACATTATTATTTGATTGTTATAACATTGTTATTTGAGAGTCATAACATTGTTATTTGATTAACATTTTCCCGCCACACAAACCAATTAAACTTGTTGGTTGGCGTATATGCTAAATCGATGTAAAACCCTTGCCAATTATACGATTGAGCCCATTTTGACCTTAGTCTTTTACAAAGTCCCATTAATTCTCCTTGGCTTAATATCTAGCCTTGTCCAATGAACTGGAGTTTAGACTAATTTTGGCTTAAAAACCGCCAAACCCTTATCCAGACTGCCTTTCCCAATTTAGAACCGTTTTAGGATTCCAAAATCTAAAATGCTTGCTATACAAGGGTTGTAGCTCACATCTTGCACCAAGAAAAATTGATGGTATTTCGTCACTCAGTATTAAGCCATAAAATCTTATTGAGCGAGAAAAACCAATAAAAATTATGTAGCTTTATAACGCATCTTTTTAGCTTCTACGGATTTCTACGGTTAGGTGCAAGATCTGAGGTAGCCTAAAAAATAGAATTTATACCAAATCCGGATCTAATACCCCCTTTATTATTTAGTCCGCGTAGAAGGAATTTTATGGATTTTCAATCTGACTGGACAATAATTTCAGAACTAGATGCAATCTGTGAAAAATATCCAAATCAAGTAGCACTAGTTTTAGGCGAACAACAGTTAACTTATGGAGAACTCCACAAACGAACACAGCAGAGCTATGATTATTTAACCACTCAAGGTTGGCTGTCTCCAAACAGCTTAGTGGGGCTTTGTTTTGAACCTTCTTTTGAAATTATTATTGCTATTTATACAATTTGGAAGGCAGGAGCTGCATTTGTACCACTCGATCCCAATATGCCTTGCCAAAGATTAGCTTATATAATTGCTGATGCAGGAATAACTACTATTTTAACGCCTGAAAAGTATGCCTTCAATATCCAGCAGTCGGTATCCAGGGAGAAAAAATTAAACCTTTGTTTTATTGATGATTCTGTTATATGGCAAAAGCCCTCTACCTCTGCATCATTGACAAAAATTTCACCAATACCTGTTCAAAATGAACAACTTGCTTATGTTATCTATACGTCAGGTTCAACAGGTGAACCCAAAGGTGTAGCAATCGCACATCAAGGGCTAATGAATTTAGCGATTTCAAAGCGCAATATTCTCAATTTTTCTCCTGGTCTGAGAGTTTTACAATTTGCGTCATGGACTTTTGATGCGGCTATTTGGGAATTAACTGCGCTTTGTAGTAGGGCTACTCTAATTCTGGCAGACCGAGAACAATTATTACCAGGCTATCCTTTAGCAAGATTTATCAATCGCTATAGAATTCAAGTAGTTTGTCTACCACCTTCTATTTTAGGAACTTTGACTCCTTATCAAAGTGAATTATCTGAATTAAAAATTATCACGGTTGCTGGAGAAGTATGCCCAATCACATTGGCACACCAATGGAGTCCTACGACATGTTTCTTTAATGCTTATGGCCCAACTGAGGCAACTGTCTGTGTCGCTATATATCCAGTAATTCCAGAAGAAAACTATATCAATAGCTCAGTACCGATTGGATACGCAATACCCAACATGGAGTTGTACGTTTTAGACAATGAAATGAATCGATGTATCCCAGGAGTAGCAGGTCAGTTGTACATTGGCGGAGTGGGATTAGCTCAAAAGTATATTAACAAACCCGATTTAACTAATACCTGCTTTTTAGAGAATCCTTTTGGAAGAGGCAAAATTTATAAAACAGGAGATATTGCTTACGAAGACAGTAAAAAACCAGGCTTGTTTCATTTTGTGGGTAGAATTGATAATCAAATAAAGCTTAGGGGATTTCGGATTGAACTGGAAGCTATTGAGGCAACACTAACCCAACATCCCAACATACAAATTGCGGTAGTAAAGGCTATTGCTGTTAACCAAGCATCCTCTGAGACAAAAATACTTATAGCCTACGTAGTTTGTCGTGACGGGTGTTTTGTTTTAGCTGAGCATTTACGTCAGTTCACAGCTGATCGTCTTCCTCATTATATGGTTCCGTCTCGGTTCATATTCATGGACGAAATCCCTCTCATGCCTAATCGCAGTAAAATTAATCGTCAGGCATTACCTTTACCATGCTTTGAAACCTCGAACATCTCGGTAATTTCAACAAATAGTGTTACTAAAATTATCGCTATTTTTGAAGAAATATTGAAACTAGATAGTGGTATATGCACAGAATCAAGTAATTTTTTTGAACTAGGAGGTGATTCCTTATACATTGCCCGTATTTTACACGCTATTGAACACGAATTTAAAATTTTAATACCATCACGCCTAATTTATGAGCATCCAACTCCTATTAGTTTAGGAAATTTAGTAGAAAAACTTATTCACCAAGAAAACAATATTGATGATGGCGTTTTTGACTGTGAGCCGAAAACGGAATTATCTTTTTTGCTAAATACGTCCAAGTTAGGTATACAACCTACAAAGTTTAGTTATGACACTGCATTAATTACTGGTGCTACAGGTTTTTTCGGCTCTCATGTGCTTTACAATCTATTAACTAGAGGTAATTTTAAGACTCTTTACTGTTTAGTGCGAGCTGATAACACTGAAATAGCGAAACTAAAGCTTGAAAAAGCTTTTATAAAAAATAAATTACCAAAAACTTTATTACAAAAAGTTATACCGATTGTCGGTGATATTACAGAATTCAAACTAAATCTTTCACAAAAGCTGTGGAATGAACTAGGCAATAAAGTCAATCATATTTATCATTGTGCAGCTGATATTAGTTATATAAAACCGCTTTCGGTAATTCAGCGTAGTAATATAGAAGGAACAAAAAATATCATTGCTTTAGCGGCACATGGTCGTCAGAAAGTTTTGCATTACGTTTCAACATTAGCTGTCTATGGTGCTACTAAAAGGTTATTAGATTTAGATGTCGTAGATGAAAATTTTGATCTTAAGCTGAGCGAACCTATTATCAGTATTGAGAATGCCTACACACGGACAAAATGGATAGCTGAATATATGGTTCAAGTGGCTAGGGAAAAAGGCTTAGCCGTGTCCATTTACCGTCCAGGATTTATTGAGGGTCATAGTTTAACAGGAGTTTCTAATTTAGATGACACTTTTTGTCGGCTAATTCTAGGGTGTATCCAGATGGGATTGTATCCAGATTTTCCTGAAAAATATTGGTTACCAACTCCGGTTGATTATGCAGCAGCGGCACTTGCGCATATATCTTTAAATTCACAAAATATAGGAGAAAATTATAATCTTCTACCACAACGCGAACAGGAATTAAGTCATGTGCAAATTTTTGAAGTTATTAATCAATTAGGTTATTCTGTACAAAAGGTTTCTCCAAAGACTTGGTTAAATGCGCTTACTATGTTATCCGTGGATAATATGTTATATCCTCTAGTAAGTTTTTTAAGAGAAAAAATATATCAAGATCGCATGACCATTTTAGAAGTACACGCTCATACTTCAATCTGCCAAGCTAACCAGACTTTAAAAGCTCTACAAGATTCTAATATTGTTTGTCCACAAATTAATAAACCATTCATTGCACAGTATTTAGATTATTTAATTCAGCAAATTGATGCTAAAATTCTCCAAGTCAATTAAAAAAATCAGAATCTATGAGTGAATCAGAAAATCTAAAAATAGCAAAAGACTTATATAATGCCATCGAACAACGCGATCTTCAAAGGGTTTTAAATTTATTGTCTGAAGATGCAGAATGGTATATGCCTGGATCTTCAAATACGCCTGCTTCAGGTAAATACCAAGGACATAATGCAATTTCAGACCTGTTTGTTTCAGTAGTAAATAGTGTTGAATTTGAGCAATTTGAGCCTCAGGAATGGTTTGAAAAAAAAGATAAAATTGTTGTTTTAGGTTATGAAGTAATTCGTGTGAAGTCTACTAATAAACGAGCTGAGTATCCTTGGGTGCATGAATTAACTTTGCAGCAGGGAAAGATTATAAGGCTTCGTGAATATCTAGATACAGCTGCGATTAGTGAAGCTTTTCAACATTAGCAGACGCCCTTGGCGTATTGCTATAGTTTGTTTAATTTTCGGAGTCGGACTTTTGTTGATAGATAATATGTCTATAACTACAATTATGAACATATCTGTTTGTACTGCGTCATAATGAATTTAAATAAATATTTCATTTTAGTTTCCACTAGGATTAACTAGTGATAATTATTGATTTTTTAATCTGAGAAAGTACCACACAATTTACGTACTTCTGAAATATCCACAACTTCCACATCTCTGTCGTAGCTCAGTGCAGCGTCTCGATTTTCCAGAAGGATACGACTAATAAACGCGCGTTTTTTTCGTTCATTGGAGTCGTTGAACAAAGCAGAACAAATTTGAGCGTAGATTTGGCGGTTCAGGTGTCCCTTGAATTTGTTGACCATTTTATTACCCTCTTTCACCTCCCAATCTTTCCCGTTGGTAATTAGACACATAAGCGTTAACTTCTCCATAGTTTCGGCAATATAGCGCGAACACCTGTTATGGCTTAGCTTAGCCGCTAGAACACCGATTCAGTAATCAAACAGGACTTACGCAACTGGCACATTTTTCTTCAAACTGTCACACGGATAGAATTTGGCTATAACGTTTATAAATCAGTGCTTACGAGCATTTACCTCAATTTGAAATATATATGCCAGTTGACCTTATATTGTGAGGCTTGCGTAAGTCCTAATTGAGCAAGAATTTCCCATTTCTATCTAACTAGAGAGCCGGTCAAGTAATAACGGTTGACAAAAGCAGAATTATGTGAATAAGTTAAAACGCCTATTTCAGGCTAAATTTTTAGGTCTAGTTTTTAGCGATCGCATAAAATCTGAGTCCCTAAAAGTTCGATTTCCACAAGATACATACCCTGCATTTTATGTCAACTACTTCTACTTGACCGACGCTCTAGTGCATAAGTTGATTTTGCTTGCAGCTAATTAAAGAAGGCAAATAAGTCTGACCCACATAATCAGATTTTTGTCAATGCGTAAGTCCTAATATAATACAGACAACCAACAACGCCCAAACAAGCCATGCCGGAGTCAGAAAACCTCAAAGACCCTGAAAAAGTCTCTAATAATGACTTACGCAATTCCCAGTTTGCAGGTGGGTTTATCGAT